>CBFGPY010000810.1:0-1745 GCA_965650755.1 uncultured Chromatiaceae bacterium
TTGGTTGGCACCCGGGCAGTGCGATGCGATTGTTCAATCGGATTTTCATCATAAGCAAGGCCGGTTTTCAGCATCCGGTTACTTTGCTGCTGCCAGCTCAGACCAACCGCCATTGAGACGCTGTCGCGCCAATGTTCCGGAATAAAGCCGATATAGCCGGCGCTATTGAGATTCTGCGGCTGCTGAGTCGACAGCGAAATACTCGGTGTGTCGGCCGTGCTCACGATGTCGATGGAGCGGAAATCACTCCATAAAGTCCAGCTCAGGCTGGCCTGCCAGGACCAGGCGGAATCAAGCTGATGATCCAGACTCAGCGCCAGGCTGGCCGGTGTGGTCAGGGCTAAGCGGCTGGCTTCAGTTGTCAGCGGATTGGTAGCGAGCTTACCGGTTTGTTTGCTGATTGCTGGCATGGTTGGAGCAACCACGATGAAATTGCTATTGCCAGCGACCTGCGCGCCGGTGATCGGTGTATTGGTGATCGTCGAATCACCTTGCAGGTTAAACTTCACTGCACTGTGGTAAGCCAGTGCCAGGCGAAGGTATGGCGTGACCTGGCCATGCAGGCCCAGGCTATAACCGAATGCCATATCATCGCCGGTAACAGAATATTGGCTTTGACACAGCAGCGGGTTGTAGACATCAGCTTTATACAGCTGATTGATGCCAGTGCCCAGTTCACACAGGCCGCTGTGATCTTTAAATTTGGATAAAGTGCCTTCGGCGTGGTTCAGGTTGATGCCAACGCCAACGGACCATTGTTCAGAGAGCTGATAAGCGGCAACTGCAGTGAGCGCCAATACCTCAATTGCGGTTTCGTCGGCAAAATACCGGCCGGCCCAATCGTCCTGATAATCTGAAGACAAACCAAATGGCACATAAAAACCAGTGCCGACACTAAGCTTGTCATTCAGCCTCGTGCTGTAAAACACAAAAGGCACGGCTTCGTTCAAACTATTTTTACCATCTGTGCGACCAATGACAGATGCGCCGTTAGCACTTTGCGCACTGACTTGATTGTACCGGGTTTCGGCGTGGATCAGATTCAGACCGGTTGCTACCTGTGTACCTTCCAGACGGCTTATTGCAGCGGGGTTGGAATGCACCAAAGTCGCATCAGTGATCTGAGCACCACGGCCGGCATAGGCGTTGCCCATGGCACTGACGGATTGTTCAAACAGCTTATAACCTTCAGCGTGCGCAAGCTGACTGTAACAAACTGCGGAGATGATTAAAGCGAGGCTGGTTTTTTTCATCAGGACTTCAAACTCTGTATTTGGATTATTGTTCTGGACAGACCAGTTTTAAGGCGCCGCAGTATAAGGGCATTGATGCAAGAGGCATAGCGAAAGGTGTCGCAAAAAAATGTGATTAGTCGCAAAGCCAGTTTGAGTCAAATAGCTAATAAATAGCGAAATTTACTAAAACACAGAAACATCTTGTTGCAACTGAGTCGTGGTTTTTATCTATATCACAATGATTTTAAAGCATAAAATTTGTGTTATTGCATATGGCACGACAGCTGCACTCTGTCAGCATCACAGTTTTAAAAATTGACCACCAGGCAAGGAATTTAACATGAACAAGCTCTCTCCACTTTCCAAAGCAATGTCGCTGGTATTACTGACCTCGACCTTGTTACTTAGCGGCTGCGAATCTGCTAATAGCAGCCCGGATACCGAGAAAAAGGACGTAGTGGTCAGTATCCCGGTCGAGGCTGCTAAAGTCAGCCGCGGCGAAATCAGCAG
>CBFGPY010000811.1:0-1743 GCA_965650755.1 uncultured Chromatiaceae bacterium
CAGCTCTGGTCCTATCAGGACCATGCCTCGACCCGGCTGCTGGCCGGTGTGCTCAGTGAAGACTGGCGTTTTGCCCCCGCACTGCTGCAACCCACTTTGGCCCTGCCACAAGACCGCAGCTGGGCTTATCCCTGGGTTGGGGTGGAATACAAACAACACGATTACCGCGTACTCAGCGATATCCTGTTTATCGACCGCGCTGAAGACGTGAATCTGGGCTGGCACCATAGTCTGAAGGTCGGTGTGCAAAGCAGTAAACTGCAGGCGGACACCTCGCTTGGTTACCGGGTCATTGGTCATAGCAGCAAAGGCTTTGGAGATCGCCAGCATCTGGTACTGCTCGACGCTGGCTTTGACTTTATCGACGGCCTGCAAGGCGGCGATTTACGCGAATGGCGTTTCCAGGCCGAAGATTTTTATCAGCTTAACCGCGATTTTACCTGGTACAACAAAGCCGAACTGACCCGGCGTAACCGCAATTTTGCCGATCTGCCACTGGAGCTTGGCGGCGACAGTGGCTTGCGCGGTTATCCGCTGCAGTACCAGCACGGTATCAGTAAAACGGTCCTGACCAGCGAACTGCGCTGGTACCCGCGTATCAACCTGTACAAGATGTTGGATTTAGGCTTTGTCGCTTTTGCCGACCTTGGCCGCGTCAACGGCGGCAGCGTGGCAGATCCGGCGCAACTTAATCCGGCCGCCATCGCCGCACGCTTCGCCTTACCTTTGGGGATGGACCTAATAGCGCCAATGGCGCTGCCACCAAAAGATCAAATCTACCGCAGTAACAGCGACTTATTACGGCAAAACCTGACCGACCGCTGGCTCGGCAGCATCGGCGTTGGCATGCGGATTTATTCATCAAAATCCAGCAACAACCATGTGGTGCACATCGATTTATCAACGCCAATGACCTCAGCCCCCGGCGTCGACAGCTGGGAGATTGAGCTCAACGTCAGTAACAGGTTCTGAATGATGGCACTGTTGCCATCAATCACCCAACCGGCAAAACCGGATAAAACGCTGGCTGGCCGCGGACAGGTATTTATCCTGATGCCAGCATAAATGCAGCTGCCGTGGCATCACTTGGATAAATGGCAACACCTGCAGCGCACCGCTTTGTAGCCGGTCGCGCGCGGCGAGCTCTGACACCAGTGTGAGGCCCAGGCCCTGTTGCACTGTGTTCAGCACAGCTTCCAGAGTATTCAGTTCCAGTACTGTGCCGGGGTTACTCAGTTGTGGCCGCAGATACTTATCAAACTGTTCGCGGCTGCCGGAGGCCGGTTCGCGCAGCACCCAGTATTGGCCTTCGATATCTGACGGGCTAAGCACCGCGCCGGTTGCAGCGGCGTGCTGCGCCAGCGGGTGCGCCGGGCTTGCCACTAACAGCATCTGATCCTGCTGCCAGGCTTCACTGTGCAGCTGTGGATGGGTGACTTCGCCTTCGATCAGCGCCAAATCCAGCTCAAATGCCAGCAAACGGACGGCTAACTGCTGACTATTGGCAATAAAAACACTGAGTTGCCACTGCGGCCCCAGCTGTGCCAGTAAACCCGGCAGCAAATAATTGCCGATGGTCTGACTGGCACCGATGCGCAGTACAACCTTACCTTTGCCCTTGTTGTCACCAAACAGCGCACCGATATCCGCAAGTCGGGTCAGCATTTCATCCGCCAGCGGTAACAATAAAACGCCTTCACTGTTAAGCAGCAAATGCGGATGGGCGCGGTCAAACAGCGGGGT
>CBFGPY010000812.1:0-1743 GCA_965650755.1 uncultured Chromatiaceae bacterium
AATAACGTCTCGCCGTATTGCACCTTGTGAGTGGCAGGTGTCTGCGCTTTGGTTACAGTGGCCGCTGTGCCGGCTGAAGTTTCGGCTGGTACAGTCGGTAGTGCCGCACCCCCCGGTTCACTCGCCACAGGGGGGGGCGTAGCGGTCGCGCCTGAAGCAGCTGCAGATATTGCAGGTTCGGGCGTTCGCTCCATCAACTGTGGGGCGGTCTCAGTACTTAAACCAAATGCTTCGGATTCAGGCGTTAAGCCGGTTTTACGTTTAACTACTTTAATTTTCGGCGTCGCGACCGGTTTTGCCACCAAATCCGCCGGCTCCAGACCAAGCAAGCTTGCTTTGTATTGCTGGCGTAATTTTTCCGGCGCCGAGGCACTGAAATCGGCCGACAGCATCCAGGCAGTTTCCGGCGCGGTCGGATACACGGATAACATAAATTTTTCTGTGGTTTGTTGCTCGGTCTTGTCGTCGAGCTGATAGGCAATCATATAACGCAGCAAAGTTGCTTCTGGCGACACTTGCCCAAGCTCTTGCAAGCGTTTTTGCCAAATCCGCGCTTTTTCTAAATCACCTTTGGCATAGTTCAACACCGACAGATTGTAGACAATTGAATGCTTCACGCCGTTGTGGCGCAGTGCCTGTTCCAGATATTGCTGATACTTTTCAAAGTCTTTGCGGCCCAAAGCACAAAATGCCAGATTTTCGTAGCTGTCGGCCACCCGGATATAACCAGGGCGTTTTACTGCGGCAAGCAACAACTCTTCGGCTTCGTCAAACTTATTGATTTGGCAAAGGAAAGCACCAAAATTATTATAAGTGTCGGCGTTATTGTGGTCTTTACGCAGGGCGTCACGATAAGCATCTTCCGCCTGTTCAAACTCACCGACCTGCTGATAATAATACGCCAGAGCATTATCGACTTCCGGCATGTCCGGCGCCAGTTCACGGGCTTTTTCCAGATTAAAGCGGGCTTGTGAGGTTTCGCCGCGTTGCAGGTAATTCAGTCCCAGCGACAAGCGGGTACGGGCAATCTGCTTGTTGTCGGTCGGCCGTTCGCCAGGCACTTTGCTGTCGACAATAGTTGACTCCGAGACGCAGCCAAACAGCAGCGTACTACAGAGTCCAATACCAGCAAGCCAACTAAAACGCATAACTGATTGCCTGTCCTTGTCTTTTCAGACCATTTTTACTGAAATTTCCTCACCTTTCATCTGTTTTTTCACCAGACGTTTGGTGCGGTCGATGACATCACCGACCAGCTGCCCACAGGCAGCGTCAATATCGTCGCCGCGGGTCTTGCGCACTATGACAGTAAAGCCATATTCCTGCAGAACTTTATTAAAACGATCGATACGGGAATTGCTCGAACGTTTATAAGGTGAGCCCGGATAAGGGTTAAACGGGATCAGGTTGATTTTGGATGGGGTGTCTTTCAGTGCCTTCGCCAGCTCATGCGCCTGGTCCATGCTGTCGTTGATACCTTCGAGCATCACATACTCAACAGTCACTTTGTCATTGGCGCGGGAACCATCGACATAACGTTTAGCAGCAGCGAGGAATTCTTCCATCGGATATTTTTTGTTAACCGGCACCAGCTCATCACGCAGCTGGTTGTTCGGTGCGTGTAGCGAAATAGCCAGCGCGACATCGATTTTGTCTTTTAACAGGTCCAGTGCCGGCACCACACCGGAAGTTGATAAAGTGACACGGCGTTTGGACAGACCAAAACCATAATCTTCCATCATC
>CBFGPY010000813.1:0-1742 GCA_965650755.1 uncultured Chromatiaceae bacterium
GGCGATGGCTGAGTTTAAGCAGGAGTCTGGTTTTGGCGAGGCCATTAGTTTTCTCGATCAGAATCCGCTACCCGATGTACTGCTGGTGACACCGGCACAAAGCCAGCCGGCTGCGGCAGAAGCACTGTTAAACAAACTGCAAAAAGAGCGTTTTGTCGAACTCGCTAAGCTCGATATCAGCTGGCTGGAACGGCTGGCAGCCATTATGTCACTGGTACAGCAAGTGGTTTACACCATCGCCGCTTTGTTACTCTGTGGCGCTTTGTTGGTGATTGGCAACACCATTCGTTTGCTTATTATGGATAAAAAAGCCGAAATTGAAGTGATGAAACTGGTCGGCGCAACCGACAGTTTTATCCAGCGACCGTTTTTATACACTGGCATCTGGCTTGGTATTTTTGGCGGTTTTCTGGCGTTTCTGGTGATTGAACTGATGTTGTACTGGCTGCGTGGCGCTATTGCCAATGTGACGCAGCTGTACCAGAGTGGCTTTGTCCTCAATGTGCTGACTTTACGGGAGTTTGGCCTGTTGATGCTGATTGCCGTCAGCCTGGGGCTGGTCGGTTCTTATCTGGCGGTGCGCAGCCATATCAAAGCGATAGAGCCCTGTTGAGGGCTCTGCTCGTTTTTCCTCAGCGCTGTTAATCCGCTGCGGCTTCCTGCATCAGACCATGTGCCCAGCTGACTGCATCGAGATACGTCATGCTGAGATCCCGCGCTTTGCCAAACAATTGGGTGGTTAGCTGCTGCTGTAAGTCCCACTCGCCATTTTCAAACGCTTTGGTTAATTGCAGATAAAGCCCAAGCCTTCCCTGATGTTCCAGTAAAGCGGCTTTGATTTCCGGCAGGATCGGCAGGTCCTCGAGCAGTTGCTGCAGTGGCTGTTCCAGCAGTGCATCGACCAGCGAAAACAAGCCAGTCAGGAACGCTGCCGGCGGATTGTCGGCATCTCCCATGATAGATGCCAGCTGATCACAAAAACGTGCCCGCACTATCGACATATGCAGCAATTCACTGGGCCCGTCTTCTTTCAGATTGGCCAACGCCAGCAGCGCAATAAATTTCTTCAGCTCGCCTTCACCCATATACACCATGGCGTGTTTTAACGAGCCAATGGGTTGTTCGCGGGCAAAGCTGGCGCTATTCACAAATCGCAGCAATTTATAAGACAAACCAAGGTCGCGCTCTACTATTGCGGTCAGCTTTTCAAAATCCAGCCGGATCGCGCTGGATTCAGCAATGAGCAGCAGCAGGTTTAATTTACTGCTGGCGATTTTTTTATGCTTCAGCATCTCAGGCCGGGCGAAAAAATAGCCCTGAAACAAGGTAAAGCCGAGTTGCTTCAGCTTTTCGTATTCGGTTTGGGTTTCTACTTTTTCTGCCAGTAAAGTGACGGGGTGATGTTTGACCCGCGACACATATTTGCTGATCTGCAGAATATTAAACTGCCGCACGTCCACTTTAATAAAGCTGATATAAGGCAGGAAGATGTCCCATTTCGGGTCGAAGTCGTGGTCATCCAAAGCCAGCTTGTAGCCCATACGGTGCAGCTCGCGGCAAGCTGTGAGCAGCTCCATACTGATCGGCACTGTTTCCAGTACTTCAATCACCATACTGTGCGGGTTAATCGAGGTCGGGAAATGGTGAATAAGGGTATCGGCGGAGAAATTGATAAACGCCTGATGGCCGCCGGTGATTTTCTCAACACCCATCAGCAGATGATGTTCAGTGATGAGTTTCGA
>CBFGPY010000814.1:0-1735 GCA_965650755.1 uncultured Chromatiaceae bacterium
GTCAGCACTGTGGCCGGTGCCAGGCCGTCGCGCGCCAGCAACACCGCTTTGACCGCTTCTAAACCAAACCAGGAACCACTGGCATTACAGTTAATCGGGAAACCATAACCACCGAGCTCAGTGCGCTCAGTGCCGACACTGGCCAGCGCGCTGAAACCGGTGCCTAAAATCAGCACGGCACCATCCTGCTGCTGATGCACACCGAAAGCTGCGATTTGCAAATCTGTGGTCAGATGCAGGCTGGCAAAGGGATGTTGCCACTGCTGAAACTGCTGATAAAACTGCGGTAAATGCAAACCGGCGAGGCCGGCCGCCAGCGGCAGCTGGGCCAACATACTTTGGGGTAAAGCCGCATCGAGCAAAGCTTTCATCGCGGCTTCCGTGATAGCGGCAAAACTCTCGGTTAACCCACCGACCGGGTTGGCCGGGCCACTTTGGCCCTGCCCCAGCACCTGCCCTCTGGCATTAAACACCCAGGCGCGACAATGACTGCCGCCGCCATCAATGCCAATACCAACCGGCAGCGCGCTGTCAGCAGCAGTTCCGGGGTTGAAGGCAGTTGCGATTGAATTCATAAAGGTCCTTGAGCTACATACCGGCAAAACGCCGGGTAAAAAAACCGGTGCAACAAACTGCACCGGGGGAAACACCAGGCCAGAAACTGGCCGGTCAGGACTGGAATTTGGGGCCATCATTGGCCCCTCCTTCCGTGCACACGGGTCACACTTAAGGCAGAACCGGGCCAATCAGTTCAAATTCAGCGACTTGCATCAAAGTATCATCACCTTTGTTTTTAGTGATGTTGATACGATAGCTGCTGAAAGCAAAACCGTTACCCATTTCAAACAGTTTACGTTCAAAGCGTTTGTCAAAGCTTTCGCCAATCCAGCTGCCTAAACGTACCCAGGTCACGCCGCCATCGTTCGAGCCTTCGACGTTGAAGTTCTCCGGATCGCGGCCTGCAGAGTCATTGGCACTGGTAATGGCCAGGCTTGAGACAATTTGCGCTTTTGGCAAATCAATCCGCACCCAGGACGGATTGGCTTCAGTCGGCGCGCCTTTCCAGTCATTATGGTCGAGCCACTTGGTGTTGATATCATTATCAAAGGCCTTGCCTTCAGCTTCCGCTGCACCAATGCGGTTGCGCGCAGTGAAAGTCACACCAGCTGCCGCCGAGTGGTCAACCGACTGATACTGCGGGCCAATCATTTCGATTTCGGCAATTTGCATCAGCGTGTCATCACCTTTGTTTTTAGTGATGTTAAAGCGGTAGTAGCTAAAGCCCAGATCGTTACTGAAGTTAAACACTTTGCGTTCAAAGCGCTGGTCAAAGCTTTCACCAATCCAGCTGGCCAGTTTCACCCAGTTTTTGCCGTCATCGGACGCTTCGATATTGAAGTTCTCCGGGTCGCGTGCCGGCGCGTCGTTGGCACTGATTAAACCGAGTTTGTTCACGGTCACTGGTGTTGGGAACTGTACTTGTACCCAGCTTGGTGCAGCTTCAGTCGGTGCGCCTTTCCAGTTGTTATGGTCGAGCCACTTAGTATCAGTGCGGCCGTCAAAAGCTTTGGGGCCAGCTTCGCCATCACCAATGGCGTTACGGGCTGTGATAGTGACACCCGCCATCAGTGCATGGTTTAAGTCCGGCAGTTTTGGCCCGACTAAACCAATCTCAGCAATTTGCATCAGCGTGTCGTCGCCTTTGTTTTTGCTGATATTCAGCTTGTAGCTGCTA
>CBFGPY010000815.1:0-1735 GCA_965650755.1 uncultured Chromatiaceae bacterium
GTCCACGTTTGGCTATGGCGTCAAAGGTCATCAAAGCACCGGCATGGCCACTGCCATTGATGCCGACCAGCCGCTGCTCTTTTTCCAGCCAAACCATGGCATACATGTCGCCACCGATGCCGGTCATATAAGGCTCGACCACACTTAATACCGCGGCAGCCGTCACTGCCGCATCCACCGCATTGCCGCCGTGCTGCAGCACCGCTAAACCAGCCTGACTGGCCAGTGGCTGACTGGTGCTGACCACGCCGTTGGGCGCATAGACCGCCTTTTCGCGGAATTGTTCTGTCGGCGTACCTAAGCCTGCGCGGAAGGAAAAACCGGCGACAATGGCCGCAATGGTGACCACAGTGGCAATTGCCAGCGTCCAGAGTAAAAATCGTTTCAGTCCATCGATCATGTTTAATTTCCAAATGGTTTACATTCAGCGATATAGTAAAGCCATCACTGAGCATGTTATTGCACGATATTGCGCTGCCAACAGCCCCTACATTCAGGAGTATAGCCCCCGATGAGGAAAAACCAGGGATGGGTCAAACGTGCCGCCGGGGAGACAGAGCGATTCGAAGCTTGTTTCAGCGGTCTGGCTTATGCGCCGCATCGTCACGATACTTATACGCTGGCCTTAACCACTGCTGGCGTGCAAAGTTTTCATTATCGCGGTGAACTGCGCCATTCATTGCCGGGCGAGGTAGTGATACTGCACCCTGACGAACTGCATGATGGTCAGGCCGGTACTGAAAGTCCGTTTGCCTATCGCGCCATCACTATTGATCCGGCCGAGGTGCAACAGGTTCTGCAAGGCGCAAGTTTACCGTTTTTGCCCGGCGGAGTGTCCAAAGCCCCGCATTTTGTCCGCATCGCCAGCGCGTTGTTAGCAGAGTTTAATCGACCATTGGAAATCTTAGAGCAGCAGGAGTTGATCTATTCATTTGCTTGCTGTTTGCAACAAAACACCGGGAACAGCATCCGGCATACCAAAGCCAACTACCAGGCAATGAACCGGGTTCGGCAATATATCGACGATATGATTGCCGTCGATGCCTGTATACCTGCCGAGATCACGTTGGATGAACTGGCGGTGATTTCCCAATACAGTAAGTGGCAGGTCACCCGGGATTTCAGGGCGCTATACGGCACCACGCCTTACCGCTACGTGATCCTGAAACGGCTGCAGAAAGCTAAAACCCTGATAGAGCGTGGCTTGCCGCTGGTTCAGGTCGCGATCAGTTGCGGCTTTACCGATCAGAGTCATCTGCACCGGCATTTTAAACAGTGTTTTGGCACTACCCCCAAGGTGTGGGCATCCTTACAGCAGCAGTGAAAAACGATAGCGGAGATAGTTTATGGATTTGTTAGCCGAATCAACAATGCTGGATATTTTGCAACAACGTTTTACAGGACACCCTGAGCGCCATCCAGACCTGAGCTGGCCACAAATACAGGCTAGGCTGCAGGCGGCACCGGCCAAACTTGAAGTGCTGGCGGCGATGGAAGCCAGCGGCGGCGAACCAAATCTGCTGGCGGTGGATGCGCAAACCGGCGAACTGCTGTTTTGTGATTTCTCGGCAGAAAGCCCAATTGGGCGGCGTAGTTTGTGTTTTGACCGCAAAGCGCTGGATGCACGCAAAGCCAACAAACCAGCTGGTTGCGTCAGTGAACTGGCAGCGCAGATTGGCCTTGAGCTATTAAACGAACAGCAATACCGCTTATTGCAAAGCATCAAGGCGGTGGA
>CBFGPY010000816.1:0-1734 GCA_965650755.1 uncultured Chromatiaceae bacterium
TAACTGCTGTAATAAAGTCTCGCTTACTAACTCTCCGGCGGCACCGATTGGCAGCAGGCCCGCCGCATCCGCCTGCTGCAGCTGCTGCCGCACCAGGCCAGTCCAATCCTGAGCCTGGCCGAGATTTGATTCACGCAGCTGCTGCGCCAGATTGCTGAACACCTGCTGTTGCAATTGCCAGTGCGCCAGCGCATCCAGCACAAAGGCTTCCTCGTCACTTTGGCTTTCTGCCGCAGAGCGGAACGTGACTTTCAGCCGCTGCTGGAAAAAGCTTCGCACCGGGTCGCGCAGGAAGTCATGCAACTGAGCCAGGTCCAGTGGCTGCTCCGGCACCAGCAAAGGTAATGGGTTATTGTCCTGTATCTCCGGTGCCGGCTGATAAAAACTACGCCACTCGCGTTGCCAGCTGCGTAATTCGCCGCGCCGGTAACGCTCACTGTATGGCTTTAACGGAAAGTCTTCGGTCAGGGCCGCCAGCAGATCGCTGCCGTCTTCCAGCTGCCAGCCGCGGGCCAGATGGGCACGCAACTGTGCCACTAATACACTGGGTTCGCGCTCGCTGTTGTCGTGAATACTGCGGCCGAGCCAGCTGATCCGAAGCCGGTCACGCGCCGACAATAAAGCTTCCAGCAACAAATAGCGGTCATCATCCCGGCGTGAACGGTCGCCGGGCCTTTGTTGTTGCGCCATCAGGTCAAAGTCCTGCCGCCGTTGCACCCGTGGGAAAGCACCATCCTGCATGCCAAGTAAATGCACCTGCCTGAACGGAATAGCCCGCATCGGTAACAACGAAGCAAAGTTCACTGCACCGGATAAAAAGCGTTGTTGCAGACTGTTTTTTTCGAACTGGCCGAGCCAGGCGCTGGCAACCACCGGCAGCGCCAGTGGCGTGTCGAGCCGGGCGTTTTGACAAGCCTGCAGCCAGCTGGCCAGTTCTTCAGTTAATTGTTGGCGTAGCAGCAGGCCTTGTTCGGTGTCAGCACTGAAGAAATCCTCCAGCAACTGTAATAAGATCTGATACCACTGCTCAGGCGTTTTGGCACCGGAACTTAACTGCCACCAGTCATCAAGTTTCTGCAGCAACAACGCCAGCTGTCCGGCAGACACAGCCTCCAGCCCCTGCACAGCGCCAAGGGGTGCCACGATATTGCCCTGCAGGTCCGTCAACGGCGACGCGTCGCCACAGGCGTACCCCAGTAACATCCGCGTTAATGCGTGCATCAGGCTAAATTGCTGATAATCAAAGCGGATCCCAAGGCTCTGCCGCTGTTCGCTGTGCAGGCCCCAATGCGCACCGGCCTGCGCCAGCCAGCCACTGAGCTGTTCAACTGCAGCTGCATCCAGTTCAAATTGGGCAGCCAGTTCAGGTACCTGCAGCAAATCGATAATGTCGCTGACATAAAAGCGTTGCTGGCGGATAAGTAGTAGATAATGCAAAGCCTGCAGCATCGGCTGCAGCACTGTGGCCGCCTGATCGGCAATAGTAAAAGGCAGATATCGGTCATCGTCGCGCCGGTAACGGCCAAATACGGCATGGATAGCCGCTGCATACTCGTTGATATCCGGCACCATCACCATCACATCACTGAAATTCAGTGTCGGATCGGCCTGCAACTGTGCCAGTAAGTCATCATGTAAGACTTCCAGTTCACGCACTATGCTGTGACAACGGGCAAAACAAATTGAACGGGCGGCGCTGGCAGTCAGTGCAGGCCAATGTTGCCGGCTGTCCGG
>CBFGPY010000817.1:0-1726 GCA_965650755.1 uncultured Chromatiaceae bacterium
AGTGCCATAATCGTTCAGATAGATGAGTTCGTAAGTCTGTAGATCCGACACATACACCAATGCATCCAGACTATTCAGGATGGTGCTGATCGCCTGATAGCTGTTGTGCTTTTCCTGTAGCGCAGAGCAATCAGCAGCACAGTCTTTGGGACAATCTGCAGCACTTGCTGAACTTGCGTGACTTGAGCTCATAGCTTACCTAACAGGAAGGTTTGTACTTAAGGTAAACCTGAATATAGACAAAGGCAATTGATGCTACCGGCATTGTTTTTCAAAGTAAAACGCTGCCAGCGCTGCTACCGGCTCAGCGTGGTTCGAGCAGAGTCATTCGTAAGCCTTCACGGTATGTCGTCACTGCAAAATCCGGAAACCTTGCCTTAAACTTGTCGGACACAAATAAAGTATCCACTTCGTAGCGCGGCAATAATTCAAGCGTTTCACGCACCGGTTTACTGACAATGCTTAAAAGCTTTAACTGCCATTTCTTTAACACAGTGTAGTGACATTCTCTGCCCAGGATTTCACTGGCTACTTCGACGATCTCTTTGTAAGTCATCCGCTTATCATCACAAGGTAAATGCCAGGTTTGGCCATAAGCGTCCGGAGTATTGCCCAATAGCGCCATTGCTTTACTGGCGTCGGGCGTGTAAATCAGCGTGCGCAACTGGTGATCGCTGATGAATACCTTCGCCGACTGACCAGCGCGTAATCTGCCAAGCACTGTGGTATTGGTAATACTCTGCGTTTTGCCTGGGCCATAAAACTCGGGCGCCCGGCAAATAAGCGCGTTTACCCTCCCCTCGTGCATCGCATCTAACAGCATTTGTGCAATCTGGCCCCGCACCTGACCTTTGGCGCCTTGTGGCGCAAACTGGCATTGTTCGGTCAGTAATTCATTGGTTTGCGGGTACATATAGGTATTGTCGAAATAGACAAGCTTGGCCTGATGCATGGCACAGGCGTTGATGACGTTGCGCATCATCAAAGGGAACTGCTCCAGCCACATGGCGGTATCCATTGGCAACCCTGCGGTGAAATAGACCACTGCAGAACCTTGTACTGCTTGTTGTGTTTGGTTCGCATCGAACAAATCAGCTTTCACCAATTGATCCCTGTGGTTTACGCGCTGCGGATCCCGGCTAACCAGCCGAAGTTGCTGGGTAAATTGCTTATTCAGCGCTAAAGCGAGTTCACGACCAATCTGACCATTGGCGCCCAAGATGGTTTGCATACCGTTCTCCTGCAAAAATAATCCATGCCATCAAGCATAAGTTTAAAGTTAACTTGAACGTCAATAGCCTGTGCGCCGGCATATCCTGCTGCCGGCCGGTTGCTCTAAATGCCAGAGACCTTGTAGGCTAAAGTTGACCTGCACAACTATGTATTGGTGAATGCCTTCGATGAAGATTGGTGAACTTGCGAAAAAAACTGGCCTGACCGCTTCCAGAATTCGGTTTTATGAGGATATAGGCCTGCTCAAGCCGGTGCAGCGCACAGCAAATGGTTACCGCTTTTATCCGCCAGAAACTGAGATGCTGCTAAACCTGATCACGAATGGCCAAAAGGCCGGCTTTAGTCTTGATGAGCTGCGAAAGTTACTCCCGACACAAATGGACAACTGGCAACATGACCAGCTGGTCGCTGCGCTGCAACAAAAACTGGCAGATATTGCAGTTTTGGAACAAAAACTTGCCGACAATAAGCGGCAACTACAAGGTATTCTGAC
>CBFGPY010000818.1:0-1724 GCA_965650755.1 uncultured Chromatiaceae bacterium
ATAATGCGCACGATCAGGTTCAGCTGGGTCATCGCCCGCCCTTCGCTTACGGCATTATCAACTGTGCGATGCGGATGTTTTCCGGCAAAGGTTTCTCACCTTATTACACCAATTTATTTCAGCTGATGCGTGATTTTGCTCCGATGCAGGTGATTAAGCTCGCCGCGATGGAATTGGTGCGAGCCAGTGTACGCTTGCGTGACGAGGCCGGTATTCCAATTGTCGCGCTGGATTTGGCCGGTCAGGAATCTGGTTTTCCGGCGCACAACTTCAAAGAAGTCTACGAATATGCGCATCAGCATTTTTTGCTGAAGACTTTGCATGCCGGCGAGGCTTATGGTGCCGAGTCGGTGTTTGAGGCCATTACTGAATGTTATGCCGACCGGATTGGACATGGTTATTCGATGTTTATTCCGGAGATGATCAAAGATCCGGCCATCCTGGATAAACAGAAATATATCAAAGAGTTGGCTTCATATATCGCCGATAAACGTATTGCAATTGAAGTTTGCCTGACCTCAAACTTACAGACCAATCCGGCGATTGCGGACATCAAACAGCACAAGTTCAAAGACATGCTGGAAAATCGCATAGCGACAGTGATTTGTACTGACAACCGCCTGGTATCTAACACGACGGTGAGCCGTGAATACCAGCTGGCGGTGGACAATTTTGATATTCCGCTGAAACGGTTAAAAGATATTGTCGCTTACGGCTTTAAAAAGAGCTTTTTCCCCGGCAGTTATGTTGAAAAACGTGAATATGCCAAACAATGTCTGAACTACTTCGATGTGATTTCACGCAAATACGGTTTTATTAATTAAGCGGTCTGTGTGGAACTGCAAAAGCGCCTGCGGGCGCTTTTGTGCTTTTATCTGGCAGGCTGTCTCTGGCGGGTTCACCGCCATGTGCTTTTATAGTACCAGTTTGTCTCAAATCTCAAAGTTCTGTGTTTTTCAACATGTTGAATTTAAATGATTTTTCTAAAATTCAGCGCTTGCCACTTAAACTGTCGCAAAAAAGATACATGTTAAGTTGTTGATTTTTAAATATAAAAAATCAACCTGCTTTTTGCTGTCGCTATTTAGCAACAGATCTTCAGATCCTTTGAATACCTTCTGCTGATTCCTCATAGGGATAGATTGATAAAATATATTAAAAACAGCATGTTATGTTTATGTTTTTAAGTTGGCACAGCAGCTGCATATAGATTATCAAGCAGGTAAATAACGCAAGTGATACAGCGAGTTCCACTTCCGTTTTTTACCTGAAACCCAAGGTAATCACAGTATGAATTCCGGACCAGGTCCGGTGATGTAACGAGGTGTAAGATGGACACATTTTTAATCGCAGCAGCAGCTTTCTTCGTGGTTAATGCTTTTGTGTTTGTAACTTATCTGCGCAAGATTGACCTGAACGGTGAAGCAGTGCGCAAACTGGAAAAAGCCCAGTTTACTGATGCTTACAACCGTCAAGCCGCAAAAGTACGCAAAGCCCGTTCTGCTGGTGTAACAGCAAACGCATAAGGGCAAATGAATTTGAAAAAACCGGTCAGTTGACCGGTTTTTTTTCGTCCGCAATTTGTAATGTTATGGTGCTGCCAACCACAAAACTCTTGGCATACAGTTACAGACGCTCGCAATGTTACTGTGGTAAGCTGATAAAAATATGTAAATAAACATGGAGGTTTTCGATGCAGCTAATGCGACAATCAGGATTTCGCT
>CBFGPY010000819.1:0-1723 GCA_965650755.1 uncultured Chromatiaceae bacterium
GCCGGATAAAGCTGCTTCAGTGCCAGGTTTAGCGACGCGTTCCAGCAGTTCCTGTACGGTCAGGTCGCGCTCAGACACTGTCATGCCTAAATCGCGTGCCAGTGTCAGGATAGAGTCACGGGTCACGCCGTGCAGGAACGACGGGTCCAGTGCTTTGGTGATAATTTCGTTGCCGTCGATCAACAGGAAATTGGCGGCGCCGGTTTCCTGTACATCACCATTCGGGCAGAACAACACCTGGTCGGCCTGATACTGAGTTCTGGCTTGCATGGTTGGATAAAGTGCGCTGGCGTAGTTACCGCCGCTTTTGATCATGCCCATGTGTGGTGCGCAGCGGGCGTTATCTTCCACCAGCAGGCGCAGTGCGCGATGACCGCCGGCAAAATAGTCGCCAACCGGAGATAACAGCACATACAACAGCGACGTTAAGGTTGGGGTTGCGGCTTTGCCAATGGCCGGTTCATTGCCGATATGCGTCGGGCGGATATACATAGAACCCGGTGGTGTTGGCACGTCTGCAGCAAAGTGTCGAACAACGTCAACAATCATCTGGCTCAGCAGCGCCGGATCAAATTTTGGTAAAGATAACAATTCTGAGCTTTGCAGCATCCGCGCAACGTTTTTATCCATGCGGAAAATCGCGATAGTGCCATCTTCATGGCGAAAGGCTTTTAGGCCTTCAAAACAGGTACTGGCATAGTGAAGCACATGGGCGCCCGGATGCAGACTGATGCTGTCAGCCGGGACAATGGCCGCAGGCCCCCAGGCATTTCCATCAAATTGGGCCATTGCCATTTCAGGCATAAATACACTACCAAAAGCTGCCATTTTCTCTTTTCCTGCTGTGTTCTAAAGGGCTGCGATAGCCCTTAATTTGAAAATTGTATTGATCCAAAGGTATTTTTTACGTTGGGTTGCGCTGATAGCTTGACCCGACATCCAGCGCAAACAAGTTGCACATACTGTCGGATGCTTTTTGCGCATTGTAACCAGCCTTGCTGTTTTCGGCATCAACTATCTGAGCGTCGGGATGGCTGAATTGCTGTCAGACAGGCATTAATTTTGTGCCATCACCGCATCCACCCGCTGTATCAGCCGGTCGGCCCCAGGATGTTGTCGGGACAACACCAGATAAACCGGTAGTTGTTCAAAACTGTCAAAAGTCAGCAGCGGGTTAGTCAAGGCCACTTCACTGGCGTGGTAACAGAGGTAGTAGTCATAGCGGCCACTGAGCAGCAGACGATAAGCATCCTGCTGACTGCTGATGTCGTAGCGTTTAACCGCGAATGCGGCGAGTTCCGGTCGTTGTTGCAGATAAGCAAAACGGGTGTCACTCAATGCCAGATAAGGGTAATGCTGCAGTTGTTCCAGCGAACTGAGTCTTTTACTGCTGCGTAGCCGCACCACACCTAATTCGACCAGATAAATCGGTGCTGCACTGATTTTAAGCTCTCGGCGCTGGGTTGATGTTGGACTCACCACAGCGCTGAAATCAATATGGTTTTCTAATGCCTGCAAACCCCGCGACAGCGAATAGAATTCAAATTTTGGCTGAAAGCCGGCATGGCGCAGCAGCTTATCAACCTGACTGATGCCAAGCCCTTCAGCGACACCATCACTGTTGGTGTACTCAAAAGGCGGCAGCTCGGAATAAAAATAGGACACAGGTTCAGCCCGGGCGGACAGACTCAGCTGGCAGAGGGAAACAGCCAGTAATGTTAGT
>CBFGPY010000820.1:0-1720 GCA_965650755.1 uncultured Chromatiaceae bacterium
CAGCTATGAAAATCCTTTTTATCGAAGCGTGAACCACGCAAACTGTCTTTTACTTTCTTCAGGTTTTCCCGGAACTTAGTGCCGCGACGTAAAGTGAAGCCGGTCGCCAGGATATCAATCAGCACTAATTGTGCAACACGGGAGGCCATCGGCATGTACATATCAGTGTCTTCGGGCACGTCCAGTGATAACACCAGCGTACATTCTTTCGCCAGCGGACTGTCATAGGCGGTAATGCCAATAACAGTCGCATCGTTCTCGCGTGCGATAGCGGCGATATCACAAAGGTTTTTGGTGCGGCCGGTGTGGGAAATACACACCACCACATCGCCTTCGGCGCTGTTGATAGCGCTCATCCGCTGCATCACGATATCGTCAAAACAGACGACCGGCACGTTAAAGCGGAAGAATTTGTTTTGGGCATCATGGGCAACGGATGCCGAAGCTCCGAGGCCAAAAAAGGAGATTTTTTTCGCCTGCGTCAGCACATCAACAGCACGGTTAATGGTCGGAATATCAACGTTCTGCCGTGCCGCGTCTAATGCAGCCATGGTCGATTCAAAAATTTTCGCGGTGTAGGCTTCCGGGCCATCATCTTCTTCGACATGGCGGTTTACATATGGCGTGCCGTTCGCCAGGCTTTGCGCCAGATGCAGTTTAAAATCCGGAAAGCCTTTGGTATCTAAGCGGCGGCAGAAACGGTTGACTGTCGGCTCAGATACATCGGCCATTTTAGCCAGCGCGGCGATACTGCTATGAATAGTGGTTTGCGGGTTGGCCAGGATCACATCTGCCACTTTACGCTCAGACTTACTAAAGCTATTGACACTGTTGACGATTTTTTCCAGCACATTCATCCGCTTTTACCTGCTTGTTATGAGACCTGCGACGGCAGGTTGATGTAATATTATCTGTAGTCTGACAAAGCCGGCTACATCAAAAGTGCTAAATTTACCACACTCTGGATGATAGTTGTCAAAGACTGCCTGATGGCAACCGGCCCGTCAAAAACTTAAGTTATTGTGTAATTTAATTACATCTTATTAGGTTTACAAGCGCTTTTCAGTCGGCTAGTATGCGGCTAAGTGTTGTAAAATTACATCTATTCAAGGGTCATTTGCATGACAGCAACAGCACAATCTAACAAAGCCTGTGATTTAATTCTGTTTGGTACCAAAGGCGACCTGGCGCGCCGTAAATTACTGCCTGCTTTATACCAACTGGAACGCGCCGCATTATTACATCCGGATTCCCGCATCATCGGCGTTGCCCGTGACGCCATGAGCCTTGCCGACTACGTCGAACTGGTTGAAACCAATTTACAAAAATTTATTAAAGAGCCGATTGAAACTGACGTTTGGCAGCGACTGCAATCCAAGCTGCTTTATGTCCAGATTGATCTGTCTAAAGAAGCGGATTACCTGCAGTTAAAAGACGTAACTAATCCGGCCAAACGTATTCCGGTCAGTTATTTCGCTACTGCGCCTTCGCTGTTTGGCAACATTTGTAAGGGCCTGGATTCCGCAGGTCTATCGGCAGAACCTTCACGGGTGGTGCTGGAAAAGCCAATTGGCCATTGTCTGGAGTCGTCCAAAGTCATTAATGACGAAGTGGCGCGTTATTTCAAAGAATCGCAGATTTATCGTATCGACCATTATTTAGGTAAAGAAACAGTGCTGAACCTGTTAGCGCTGCGCTTTGCCAATGCCATTTTCGCCTC
>CBFGPY010000821.1:0-1714 GCA_965650755.1 uncultured Chromatiaceae bacterium
CGACGGGTCGACTTTGACCGGTGCTCTGTTGTTTTTCAGGAACAGGTCGTTGTCATCCACTTCTTTGTCTTTTTGCCGTTTGGTGTAGTTGGCACCGATATCAACGCTGCTGAACGCGCCGTCGCTTAATTCGTAACGCGCATTCAGTTCGGCCTCTTTGATAGTTTCTTTGACATGCGGGAAGCGGATAGCGCCGTCATGGCCCCAACCGCCCCATGGTGCCGGGTCGCTGAGCTGCACTTTATTGACGTCGGTGTAATCAATGCCCGGCGTGTACACCGGGAAACCTTCAGGTTCCAGCGCAAAGCCGATGTTGTCAAAACTGCCGGTTGGCACTAAACCGGCGTAAGTTTCCAGCACCTGCTCGTCGCGTTCTGAACCGGAATAAGACAAGTCGGCGTCGATGGTCCAACGGTCCAGTTTCCATTTGTTGTTCCAGCCCAGCGCTTTGAGTTCATCGTCGCGCGTGTTCAAATCGTTGCGCAGCACGGGTCTGATATTGGTGGCCACGCCGCTGCGCACGACTTTAGTGCCGCCGAAGTTATCAAACTGCGGATTTAAAAACTCCATGCCATCACCGGTCCACTGGTTGCTGAACCACATGGCGCCGCGCATCACTTCATCTTGCGAGAATTTGGAATAATAGGCATCAACGATGCTGTGGAAACTGTCATTCGGTTTGTATTCCAGCACCGCCATCACGCCGTCACGCACCTGATTCCGTGCTACCGCTGTGACTTCCTGCCCGACCAAACCCAGCGCGTCATCGTTACTGGTGCCGGCTAAAGCGTTTTCAACGGTATTCCATTCCCATGCTTTGTAATGCTGGACCTGCGTCGGTGTATCCATATGGGCGTAGCCGATGGCCACACCGATAGTGTCGTCGGCAAACTGGTCAATGTAAGACGCACTGCCGCGCCAGCCATTTTTCGACACTTCCGGGTGCAGCTGATCGATAGAGCCGGTTTCACTGCGCAGATTAAACACCACGGCCTGCTCGCCGTGCGCCAGCGGCCGGATGGTGCGCATATCGACGGTACCGGACAAGCCCATGCCGGCGATGCCGACGTCCGAACTTTTATACACCACAGCGCCGTTTATCAGCTCTGATGGGTATTGGTCGTATTCGACCGCACGGTTATCACCAGCACTGGCCTGTTGCCGGCCATTTAACGTGGTGGTAGAGAAATCCGGCGCCAGGCCGCGAATTGAAATCACCTGCACCCGGCCATTGACGCGCTGACCGGCAAGGCCAGACAAGCGGGTTAAAGATTCGGCGATACTCTGGTCCGGTAATTTACCGATGTCTTCAGCGGATACCGCTTCGACGATGGCGGTTTCGGCTTTTTTAATGTCGATAGTGGTTTCCATACTGCGGCGGATACCGGTCACCGAAATCACTTCAATCTGGTCTTTGTCGTTTTGTGTATTGCTGGCTTTGGCTTGTTGCGCATGTCCTGTCATCGGGAGCATGCTGACGCCGACGGCCACGCCGAGCACTTGCGCCACAGCGCGGCTCAGTCTGGTTTTCTGCATGGTGTGTCTTCCTTATCCTGCTGATGCCGGCACTGCATCTGTTATTGTGTCGGGCCTTAACCCTGCAAAGGGTCTTAGCCCGAGTGCCATCATCATGCTTAACGCCAGGCCGGCGCTTTGTCGTTTGAATCAGGTCATACCTGCAAAAAAAGATGTTTTTTCCAGGTTCGACTGTATT
>CBFGPY010000822.1:0-1711 GCA_965650755.1 uncultured Chromatiaceae bacterium
ACAGGCGCGCCATAAAGTGTTCCGCCAAAGGCACAATATCCTGCTTGCGGTCACGTAGCGGCGGTAACATCAGTGTCAACACATTGAGCCGGTAATACAAATCTTCGCGGAACCGTCCTTCCTGCACCATGCCCGGTAAGTCTTTTTGCGTGGTGCATATCACCCGAACATCAACCTTGACTTCATTTTCATCAGCAACCCGGCGGAAACTGCCGTCCTGCAAAAACCTCAGCAATTTGGTCTGAATTTCGCGCGACATTTCGCCAATTTCATCTAAAAACACGGTGCCGCGGTTGGCCTGCTCAAAAATGCCTTTTTTACCTTCCGTCGTGCCGGGAAATGCATTAGGGCCATAACCAAACAATTCTGATTCAGCAACATTATCGGGCAACGCCGCACAGTTGACTGCCAGAAATGGCTTGCCGGCTCTGCTGCTGGCACTGTGGCAAGCCCGTGCTAACAGCTCTTTGCCGGTACCGGTTTCGCCGGTAATTAATATCGGTGCATCCAGTTGGGCCATTTTTTTCGCTTCACGCACCACTTTACGCATCAGATTGCTGCTGGCCTGAATCGAATTAAAACTTTCCTGGTCGCCTTTTTTGAAAGCAACCATTTGCTCACCCAGCCGGCTTTCTGATTTTAATGTGATAACGGCGCCAGCCAGAATTTCATGACCAGCTTCGGCCGGTACCATCACCGGCAGAATATCTGCGATAAATTTTTTGCCATGAATTTCAATTTTTCGGGTTTGCGCCAGCACATCGTCGCTTTCCAGCCAGCGCTGAAAATTAAAACCTTTCACTAACGGCGTGATCGGCAGCCCTACCACTTCGTCACGCTGCAACGTCAGCGCATCAAGCGCAGCTTCATTAATCACAGTGACATTGGCTTTGGTATCGATAGCGATAACGCCATCTGGCAGGGTCTTCAGTAAGGTAAACAGCTCATTGTGTTCACGTTCTGATGGCATAAACGCAGTGGTTTTGACGTCTTCAACGCCGGGAATGCGCCGAATCTTCGCCATCAGCTCCTGGAATTTCTCAAAATCGACGCTGGGAAAAGCGACAAACATCCGGCCTAACTCCGGATCAACTTCAATACCGCGCAGGTCAATCTGAAAGTGCACCAGGATGTTCAGTACTTCCTGGGCGATACCAACACGGTCCTGACAATGGATTTCTAAGCGCATGCGAATAACAACCCAACTAGATGACTCTCTTTGCATCATACGGCATTGCGCGCGCTTCAGACCAGCTCTTTTGTAAACTATTGTGAACGAGAGTAGCAGTTTGGCCGGATTTTATAGACAAAAAAAGCTGCCGTAGCAGCTTCTTCGTCAACCACCAATTAGCCGAGTAAAGCGTCGGTTTTGGCGGCACAAATGAAGTCATTTTTATGCAAACCTTTGATCGAGTGTGACCACCAGGTCACGGTCAGTTTGCCCCACTCCAGCAATAAGGCCGGATGGTGACCTTCTTCCTCTGCCATTTCGGCAACTTTCTGATGAAAAGCCCAGGCCAGTTTGAAGTTTTTGAACTTGTACTCACGCTCCAGTTGCAAAATACCGTCCCGGACCACTGGTACCCAATCGGGAATTTGGCGCATCAGCACTGGCAACTCGTCATCAGAGACACGCGGCGCATCGGCACGGCAGGCTTCACATTTTTGTACGGCTAATTCTGTCATCGTTGTTCTCAATGTTACTGGATTT
>CBFGPY010000823.1:0-1708 GCA_965650755.1 uncultured Chromatiaceae bacterium
TTGGTTGTAACGGTGTGGGTTGGCAAAAATCGGAAATGGTGCGTTTTGGAACGCACCCTACGTCAAATCGGCATGTTGGGTGTCGTTAAGCGAAGCGCAACGCACCATGAAACGGTGCGTCACCTGTCATCCAAGCGCATTAAAACTTATGTTCGATGCCTACTGCCAGATAATCGGTGTCAGCTTTGTTGAAGAAATCAAAGCTGCTGTACCAGGCGAACAACTTGGTTTCTTTACCGATTTTGTAATCGGCGCCCAGGCTGTAACCGTCGTGATCTTCCAGCGTCTGATACTGCGCTTTTAATTCAAACTTATTCAGCGGATAAGCCGCGTTGACCAGATAGCCGTCTTCTTTTTTGCCACCAGTCATCACTTCCTGTTGATGTAAACCCGCACCTAATTTGATTTTAGCGACTTTGCCCTGCACAAAAACCCGGCTGCTGTCATAGCCATTGACGTCATTATCCATTGATACAGAGGCAAATATCGGGCTATCTTTCAGGCTGTCATCGCCGTACATCAGCGCCACAGACTGGCCGTCCTGACCTTTTTCGGAATCTTCCATGATATGGGTGACCAACAAGGAGAAACCGGCAAACTTCGGTGTGATATACACCAGCGAGTTATTCATCCGGTTTTCACCTTTCCACAAGGTTTTGATGTCGGCTTCGTAGTCGTTAAACAGGTCCATTTTGCCCTGTGACAACTTCAGCGCCGTATCGTTGCGGCCGGCTTTAATAGTACCCCAGCTGCCAGTCAGACCGATAAACTGGTCACGACCTTTGAGATTTTTTTCGTTGGCTTCATCGGTCAGGTCGACTTCCCATTCCAGCTGATAAATCAGTGTCAGGTCATCTTCCAGTTTGTAATCTCCTTTGACGCCAAACCGGGAGGCATTGCTTTTTAATTCAGAGAAACGACCGGCGCCATCATCCGAGCTTTGCGCCGATACGTTGATTTTACCGTACACCGTCAATGGATCGGCCTGAACAGCACCCACCAGACCCAACAACATGGCAACGACCACAGCTTTTTTTGCGAACATGGTTAAATCCTTCTTTTTTATGAAGAACATCATTCTTTGCAACAGTGTGGCTTCAGTATAAACAGTGCCAGCCAATTGCAAGGATTGAAGAGGTAAAAACAGGTATTTTTATGACGCAATGACAGTTTCATGAATTTTTTCAGTATGTTTCATGGCGTTGTCATGTCGGTTGGATGGCTATTTTATGTCGTATTTATGACAGCATTATGACAGTCATTAATTTTGACCCAACACGGCTTGTCCTTGTGGCAGCTGGCGGCACTGGCCGGTCTTGGCCGCGTGGTCAAAATCGACGCCGGTCCAGAGTAATCGCGGCTGTGGCACAAAAGCCGGACTGGCAAAACTTAGCTTGCTCTGCTGCGACGGATAATGAATATCTGCCAGTTGCAGCATGGTATGAAACGTCTGGCTGGTCAGCAATGGCTGCCGGGCAGCCAGACTCAGCTGCCGGGTTTTCTCCGGAAACTGCTGGCTGAACAGTTCAGAACCCCACCACAAAGCCCCAACCCGATAATCAAACTCGGTATTGTGGCCGTGGCCGCTTTTATCGCAGTCGCCATCAAAGATATTTTCGCCATGATCAGACACCAATAACAGACTGGCGATGGCCTGCTGTTGCTGCAGCTGCCGGATAAGACCGGCGACAATAAAATCGGTATAAAG
>CBFGPY010000824.1:0-1708 GCA_965650755.1 uncultured Chromatiaceae bacterium
CTCGAACAAAATTCAATCACCAAACGTCAACAGTCCCTGGTACAGGCGCTTTGGCTGTTTGCCTGTTTTGCGCTTTATTTATGCCACTTCGACTGCAAGAGCGACCGCTTCACCGCCGCCTATACACAGCGAGGCGATGCCGCGTTTTAGGCCACGCGCTTTTAATGCATGAATTAAAGTCACCAGAATACGGGCACCAGAGGCGCCAATCGGATGGCCTAAAGCACAAGCGCCGCCGTTGACGTTGACTTTGGCTTCATCGAGCCCAAGCTCTTTGACTGCCAGCATCGTCACCATGGCAAAAGCTTCATTGATTTCCCACAGGTCAACGTCGTGCACGCCCCAGCCGAGTTTATTCAGCAGTTTTTGCATAGCACCGACCGGTGCAACAGTAAAAAGCGCCGGTTCCATTGAATGGGTCGCATGACCAAGGACAGTCGCCAGCACTTCGCAATTCTGTGCTTTCGCATCAGCTGAGCGCATCAGTACTAAAGCTGCAGCACCGTCAGAAATAGAAGAGGAATTCGCGGCTGTAATAGTGCCGTCTTTGGCAAACGCCGGGCGCAGGCCCGGGATTTTATCGATTTTGGCGTTGCCCGGTTGCTCATCCGTGGCAAATACCACTTCGCCTTTGCGGCTTTGAATAGTGACTGGGGCAATTTCAGCGGTAAATGCGCCGTTGGCGATAGCTTGCTGGGCGCGGGTAGTGGACTGGATAGCAAACCGGTCCATATCTTCGCGGCTAAAGCCTTGCTCATTGGCAGTGCCCTGCGCAAAACAGCCCATGGCTTTGCCATCATAAGCGTTTTCCAGGCCATCCAGCATCATATGATCTTTGACTTCACCGTGCCCCATGCGCATGCCGGCACGGGCTTTTGGCAGCAGATATGGCGCGTTGGTCATCGATTCCATGCCACCGGCGACGACTACATCGGCGCTGCCGGCTTTTAATAAATCATGCGCCAGCATCACGGTTTTTAAACCTGAACCACAGACTTTGTTCAGCGTGGTGGCGCCGGCAGATAACGGCAAGCCTGCCTTTAATACCGCCTGACGCGCAGGTGCCTGCCCAAGGCCTGCCGGTAACACACAGCCCATCAGCACTTCGCTGACTTTGTCACCGCTGATGCCGGCTTGTTCCAATGCGGCTTTAATCGCCACAGCGCCCAAATCCGGCGCTGCGACATCACTCAGGCCACCCATAAAACCACCCATCGCCGTGCGCTTGGCACCAACAATCACGATTTGCTCAGACATGCTTTTCCTCACCGAAGGCTGCTTTAACCGAATTGTCGCTGAGCCTACACCAAATTTACGTTTACGCCAACGTCAACCATGCTGCACTTTGGTCTTATCAGTGCATGCACTTTGTCTGTATTAGCTGCCAGAGTTCGGCCATTTTGGCAGCCAGGCTTTACGTCTTGATGAATGTAAGGCCACCATCGCATAACGCGAAGATTCAGGAAATACATGCCAATTTGAGACTAACCGTCTGTATTTATTTATTTTTCAGCGAAGTTTAGCTCCATGCTTTGCAAGTCACTTCCGCCCACCAGCTTTACCTTTACGTAAACTTCACTTATAGTGAGCCGCAGATCCGATGGTGGCCTTTATGACTGAAAAAGAACAGACAACTTACAGCATCAGCGAACTGGCGAAAGAGTTCGACATCACGACGCGCAGCATCCGCTTCTACGAAGATCAGGGC
>CBFGPY010000825.1:0-1704 GCA_965650755.1 uncultured Chromatiaceae bacterium
TTGCTGCAACGTCAACGCCGACAAAAAACCCAGTACAAACTGGCCGATGACTGCAGAGCCAATCACAAAAATCAGCGTGACTTTTAATGAGTTCCAGAACAGCGGATCGGTAAAGAGCCGCTCGAAGTTTCTAAGGCCAACAAAAGACGATTCCTGCGCGGCAAAACCCAGCAACGCGTCGTCGGTGAGGCTCAGTGAGAAGGCATACAACGCCGGAAACACGATAAAAGCCGCCATCAGTACTAAGGCCGGCGTCATCATCAGGCGATAACCAAACTGGCGGCGCGCCTCAAAAGTTTTTGGCTTCATTGCGCCTCCTGTGATGTGGTTGTGCTGTTTGCCTGCGCCAGGGCGCTGTGATTGATCTCCGCTTCCCGGTTTTTGCCGACAGTGTCTTCACCCAGCACATGGCTGACGTATTGCAATAACAGCTGCTGCGCACCGGCGCCATCGACTTTACCAATCAGCACAGCTTCAGTCGCCCTTGCTACACCCGCCATCATCGCATTGGCACCAACAGTGCTGCGTAGGGCTCTTGCTTGCGGCAACAAAGCATGGTCGGCGGTCATCGCACCTAATTCGGCAAACTTCGGATGCTGCGCCGCATCGAGCCGCGCCGGCACATTACCCAGACGCTTGGCATACGCCAGCGCCACATCGTTGTCGCCCATTAACAAAGCCAGTGCCCGCGCCAGTTCCGGCTTACGGCTTTGGGCATTCACCGCCCAGGCGTAAACCACTGAAGCTAAAGCAAAAGGCTCAGCGCCATCGGCCGAAGGAAAACGCCAGGTGCGTACGGCATCGTCGACATTGGCAATAGGGTTGCGGCTGCCCGGGCCCCAGTCAAAGGTTTTGCACCAGCTGCCGCAAGTGATCAGCAACTGGCCTTTGGGGAACATTTCATATTTGGGAATAACCCAGGGCTCCGGGTTTAACAACGGCGCCACCGGCATCAGCTGTTCGCTGACTAAAGTGTGATAAAAATCAAAAGCTTTGGCGACCGCCGGGTCGCGCAGTGCGTAACGGTTGTCACTGGTCAGCAGCTGATAACCAGCAAAACTGGCGAGCAGATAACGGAAGCCTTCAGTGTAACTGCCCATGCCCCAGGTCAGGCCGGCCGGGATTAACAGCGGAAACTGTCCGAGTGTTTGTTTGATTTGACGGCTACGCGCCAGCAATTCCTGCCAGTCTTTTGGCTGCGCGGTAGAAATGCCGGCCTGGGTTAATAAATCATGGCGGTAATACAGTTGCTCGACGGCGACGATAGAAGGCACCACATAACTTTTTTCGTTAAAACTGGCGCGGCTTAACTGGCGCACCAGCTCCGGCATAGAGGCATAGCCAGGCCAGGCTTGTAAATCTTGCGTCAAATCAGCCAGATAACCGGCTGCGGCCAGGTCGTCGACCTGTAAATCGCGTGGAATACTAAACACATCCGGGGCATTGCCGGCACGTAATTCTGTCACCAGCTTGGTGAAATAATCTTGTGGTGGCGCCGGATATTCGACAATACGCAGCTGCACACCGAGGCGTTGCTGCAACATCGGCTGCAATTCACGTAACGCATCCAGCCGGGCGGCTCTGTGCTCGGCGATCACCAGCACAGGCTTGGTGCTGTCGGCGACAGGCGGCTCCCCCCGCCCCTGGCCGGTGCTGTGACACCAACCGATCGCGACCACTGCCGCCACCGGTAGCAGCAGTAAT
>CBFGPY010000826.1:0-1704 GCA_965650755.1 uncultured Chromatiaceae bacterium
GCCGTGCAGGCTGGAATACCTGCTGCCAGTTTTGAACAGTGCTGGCAGGATACCCGCCTGCAGCAAGAGATGTCGGATGACATGGCGTTGGTACAACAGCTGCAGGTCAGCACAGTACCGGCACTATTGCTGGAAGGCCGGGTCATCACTGCACCTCCACATACTGACTTACTGATCCGGCTGTTACAGCGGACCGCAATGATCCAACAACAGACAGGAGCGGCAAATGCCCTATATTCACATTCAAATCACTGACGAAGGTGTCAGTAATCAACAGAAACAACAGCTAATCCAGGGCACGACCGAGCTGATGGTAAAGGTGTTGAATAAAGACCCTGAAACCACATTCGTCGTGATTGAAGAGGTATCGCTGGACAATTGGGGGATAGGCTATCATTCAGTCCGGCAACGCCGCGCACAACTATAGCCGTTGTTTACTCCGGGCCTGCAAACCGCCCGGAGTTTTCTGCTTTCTAGCCCCCTCATTGCCACTGGTTTGATGCATTTTCAGTCAACCAGGTTTGCATAAAACGAATGAACACATCTACTTTAAGCGGCACATGGTGTCGGACTGGATAAAGGGCATACAAATCCAGAGATGGCCTTGGTAAATCAGCCAGAACTTCCTCTAATTGGCCATTGTTAATTTCCGGCACAGCAACAAACTCTGGTAACAACGCCAGCCCTAATCCGGCCAGCACCAGCTCTTTAAGAAATGGCGTGCTATTTGCCCTGACTTTGCCATCAATCCGGACGCCATCCCCAATAGGCCAGAAATTTCGGCTGCGAAAATAACTGTATTCAAAACAGTTGTGCTTCTGTAAATCACTTAACTGATGAATGGCTGCTTGCTGGCCCAGATAAACAGGGCTGGCACACAGGTAGTACCGAAACCTGCCGATCTGCCGTCCGACATACAACGAGTCCAGCGGCTGACTGGAAGCCCGCAAGGCCAAATCGAAACCTTGCTGTACCAGATCAACGGCCTCATCACCTAGTTGGACATCTAATTCAACCTGCGGATATTGTTGCTGAAACGCAGCTATAGCACGGCCAAGAAAAGTCACACCCATTGCCATCGAAGCTGATATTTTCAGTTTTCCGCTTAGCTGAGTCTGCCCTGTCCTGAGTTGATCTTCCAATGTTTCCATTTGACCGAGCAGGGTCTGAACCTGTGTCCGATATTGCTCACCTTGTGCAGTCAAAGAAAAGTGTCGTGTTGTACGTTGAAAAAGTCGTACGCCTAATTGCTGCTCCAATTTTTTTAACTGGGTACTTACCATTGATTTTGCCAGCTGCTGTTCTTCAGCAACCCGGCTGATACTGCCAAGTTCAGCCAAGCGCAGGAACAGTTGTATTGCTTTGAGTTTATCCATTTATTCTCACCTTATGAACAAACTGTTCTTTATTGGCATTCTATTGAAAAATCTGATCGCAATTATAATAAAAATATACAGCACAAGGAAATAAAATGAAATCCATATACCTCATAATAATTGCCAACACAGCATTAAGCGGATGCTACACAAACCAACACATGCTATATAAATATAATGAGTTGCAATCAATAAACTCTATTCACCCGGGAGCACATGGCGAGGTTAGGTATTGCGCTACCGGACTGGGCTGGCAAATTGAAAAAAGAAGAAGCGAATCCATTCAGTTAATCAAAGAGCAGTGCGACCCTAAACAATATAAAATCAT
>CBFGPY010000827.1:0-1703 GCA_965650755.1 uncultured Chromatiaceae bacterium
TTGCTGATGAATTAGAAGGAAAAAACCGCACCGGGGCAATGCCGGGGCTGTTATGAAAACACGTCTTGGTTGTGCGTTTTTTGGCCGGGGCATCGCTAATCAAAATCGTACGGTGGCGCTGCGCTTACCGTACCTACGATCTTGTTGTCTACGTAGGTACGGCAAACGAAGTGTCGCCGTACGAATGATACATTCGAAGCAACCATCAACACGGTAAGCGAAGTGCGCTGGCCGCCACGTGGCGTACACAAGTGACCACCAACAGGCCGTTCGGACAGCTACACTTCAATTTGGAACACAGCTAACGGAGGCAATGGAATGCCAAACTATCGTCGTGCCCAAATTACAGGCGCCTGTTGGTTTTTTACCGTCAACCTGCAGCACCGCCAACAATACTTGCTGACTGAACAGATTGATTTGTTGAAATCTTCTATTAGAAATGTCCACCAACGAAAACCCTTTCTGATTAACGCGTGGGTCGTGTTACCGGACCATATGCATTGCATCTGGACCTTACCTGCTGGCGACAGTGACTTTGCCGGGCGTTGGCGGGATATCAAAAAAACATTTTCACGGGCAATACCAGCAGGCGAATACCGTGCTCCAAGCCGGGAGTTAAGACATGAACGTGGGATCTGGCAACGGCATTATTGGGAACATTTAATTCGTGATGCCAGTGATTACCAGCACCATTTTGACTATGTGCACCGCAATCCGCTGAAACATGGTTGGGTGGCGCGGGTACAAGACTGGCCCTATTCCACCTTTCATCGTTATGTCGCGGCAGGTGTTTACAGTGCCGATTGGTGTGGCAATAGCACAGATGGCATTCAGGGTGATGCGTGATATACGTACGCCACGTGGTGGCCAGCGCGCTTCGCTTACCGTACCTACGGATTTTTTATATACGTAGGTACGGCAAGCGAAGCGCCGCCGTACAATGAATTAACCGGCACTAATCATTCACCGCCTGATCAACAAAAGCCTCACCGCGCGCCATGCGGTATTCTTTTGGTGTCTGGCCAAAGTGGCGTTTAAACACCGCGTACATATATTGCAGCGACGGATAACCGCATAAGTTGGCGATTTCAGTGGGGTTCACTTGCGTATCCAGCAGCATTTTGCAGGCGCGGGTCAGTTTCTGATTATGCAGTTCGGTATGGATGGAATGGCCGCGCTCGGTGCGAAACCGCTGTTCGAGGTTGGAGCGTGAGATCCCGACAAAATCTGTGACCTGCTCTACTTTGACGCCACGGCTGGCATTACGGCGGATGTAATGCATCGCCTGAATGACATAAGGGTCGCGCAGTGCTTTAAAGTCAGTGGACTGGCGCGACGCCACGCCGACCGGCGACACCAGAATACGCTTGCGGCCAACATCGATATTATTGAGCTGGGTATGCAGCAGTTTCGCCGCCTGATAGCCCATTTCAAAACAGCCTTGCGTCACCGAACTTAAGCTGATGCGGCTTAAATAACGGGCGATATCGTCATCGTCGATGCCGATAATGGCGATATTGTCCGGCACTATAATGCCAACGTGTTCACAAGCCTGCAGCAGATGGCGGGCGCGGGAATCGGTCACGGCGATAATGCCGATAGGTTTGGGCAAAGACTGGATCCAGTCGGTCAGCCGGTTCATTGCATATTGCCAGGTCTCAGGCCTGGTGCAATGGCCGCTGTAAATCTGGCAGTCGTAACCA
>CBFGPY010000828.1:0-1698 GCA_965650755.1 uncultured Chromatiaceae bacterium
GCGACTCTGCGGATGGCGGCGAATAAACACAAAGCGGAGCTTATTTGCCACCGTTCTGAACAGCGTCTGAAACTGGCGTTGGCGGCAGCACGGCTCAGTTATTTTGAGCTGGACCTCAGTAGCGGCGCGCTGGAATTGCATGGCCCGTTAGAAGCGATATCGCTGGTGCAGCCGCTGACGTTACACAGCCTGATGGCCCGCACAGAACAGGACCGGCTGGACAAATTACTGCAATCCGGCAAGGCGTTTAGCGGGGTGTTTCAGGCCCGTGCCGGCGATACTACAAGATTTTTGCAAGTCCATGCACAGCCACAGGTGCTGACTGACCGCAACAGCCCTGTTTTGCTTGGCGTGATGGAAGATGTGTCGCGCCAGCAACAGCATGAGCTGCAGCTGCGCCAGGCTCATGCCGTCTTCAGTACTACGGCCGAAGCCATTCTGGTGCTGGATGAGAAGGGCGCTGTGGTGCTGGCCAATCCGGCCTTTAGCCGGATCAGTGGCTATAGTCTCAGCAGTATCCGTGGTTTGTCGCCACAACAGTTTTTGTATCCGCCGGCGTCAGCGGAACTGGCAACGCCACAGCTGCATGAACTCAGCGCAACGCACTGGAGCGGTGAAGTGGTTTGTCAGCGCCAGGACGGGTCGGTATTTCCGGCCTGGCAGCATTTGTGCCGCGTGCGGGCCCCGATGACACGTGGCCGGCGTAATCATTATGTGCTGATGTTCTCCGACATCAGTGCACTGCGCCGGGCTGAGGAGCATCTGGTCACGCTGGTGAATCTTGATCACCTGACCGGCCTTGGGAACAGACGTAAACTTGAAACCGTACTGAATACTGAAATTGAGCGGGCACGCCGCGCCGGCACTATGCTGGGCATCCTGTATCTCGACCTGGATGGCTTTAAGCTGGTCAATGACACGCTGGGACACCATGTCGGTGATTTATTGCTGCAGGAAGTAGCCAGCCGGATTTTGCTCTGTACCAGAGCTGGCGATGTGGCGGTGCGGGTTGGCGGTGATGAATTTGTGCTGATAACCCCGGATATCCGTGGTCCGATGGATTGTTATGCCGTGGCAGAAAAACTGCTGAGCAGCATTTCTGCCGATTTGCAGCTGGGCGATACTCAGGTCAGTATTTCCGCCAGTATAGGCATCGCCTGTTATCCCAACGATGCGCCGGACTATACCGGTTTATTAAAATGCGCTGATCTGGCGATGTTTGCTGCCAAAGATGCCGGCCGTGACCGTTATATGTTTTTTAACCCTTATTTGTCGGAAAAAGCCCACTTGCGGGTGCGGCTGGAGCGGGATTTAAAACTGGCGTTGCAGGCACCGATGTCACAACCTCAGCTGGCGGTGCATTATCAGCCCATTGTTGATTCTGTTAATTTACAGATTGTTGGGGTGGAAGCATTGATGCGCTGGCAACATCCACAACTTGGCGCAATAGCACCGGACCGTTTTATTAAACTGGCGGAGCAGTGCAACCTCATTCAGGAATTGTCGGATTGGTTGTGTGTACAGGTGTTAAAGGATTTTGAATTGTTGCAAGGGTTAATCTCTCCGGCGTTTTATCTGGCGCTGAATCTGTCAGTGCGCCAGTTTGACGACGGTCAGCTGGTGGAACGGCTACAAACCTTTTTTGCGCCGCATGGCTTGTGGCCGCGTTTGCAATTCGAACTGACCGAGACCGCCTTT
>CBFGPY010000829.1:0-1696 GCA_965650755.1 uncultured Chromatiaceae bacterium
GGTTTGTGCAATTAAATCATCCAATAAGGCTGCTTTTGCCGGAAGTTCAGCAGACAACAAAACGTTTTCCGGTAACAAAGGCTGCGCACCACGGATTTTTGAACCGTTACTGCAGTTATAGACTTCTATCCGATGACCACTGGCAGCAATAGCCTGGCCTAACAATTTGCGCGACACGTCAAATTCAGGTTTGGTATACACAATAGGCCGGAAATTACCTTCGACCGGTACCCCGCCACCGTGGAAATCCTGATAGTTGTATACCTGACTGCCATCATTTTTGTAATAAGCCGAATGCGACGAATGATGTTTATCAGCCGAGACAAAACCAAGGTCTACGCCCCAGAAATAAAAATAGCGGAACCCCCAGCGAATCATATAATTCAGCACCATGTTGGTCACTGTCGGGTAGGCAAAAGCAAGTGATGCGATCTGAATTCCGTGCTTCTCTAAACCATTGCTGAACATATAGGTAGAAGCTTCACCTTCTTTAAAACACAGCAGGGTTTCCCGGAATAATGCCGCAGTATCGGGATGGATACCGTTCACGCTAATCAGACGGATCTGTTTGAGATACTCCCTATCGTCGATTCGGGTGATCCAATCATAAGTCGTACGGTTTTGCTCAATCTCAGCATGAAAATCCGGGCACAAACCATGCGCATGTAAAGACTTCAGCGCTGTGCCGCAACTGACCAGAATATACTTATCCCGGTGTTCATGCAGGTGCGGGTAACATTCGTCAAGACTGGGGCCGTTGCCGACAATAAACACTGGTAGGTCATAAGCAGCAAAATCTGCTGTGGGAAAATTCTTGCGCATAAAACGGTGGTGGCCGTCGACACTATGATATGTATGTGCGATGCCATAACGGGCATGGTCATAATACTCACCCATCGCCAACACCACTTTAAGCTCAGCGCGCAGATCTGAGCCAGCCCTTTGCATGGCCGAGCTGTAGTAACTGGTCATCAGATATGTGTTTGCGATTGAATACGCTCCTACCTGATAGAACTGCGACATCAAATCGTAAAAATAGGTCGAACCATCGCCGCCCAGATTCAAATAAAGACGACTTTTTTGCTGGTCCATCTTTTCCAGCATACCGGCCCAATCTGCGATAAAAAGGCTGGCATAAAAGAAATCCAGATTTGGCTCGCAGATAAACAAGTTTTCGATGTTTCTATCTTTAGTGAGTGTTTCCGTCTGCAAACCAAATGCGATGCCAAACTGGATCATGCAGTTGACAGAAGCCGGCAACTTGCTTTGTTTCAGAATGGTTTTCTCCAGATGCTGGCTCATATGGTCAGTTACCATAAAGTGCAGATATTTCCAGAGCTTGCCCGGGTTTTTGATACCGACGATGACATCGTCTTTATATGGATGGTCAACAAAGAACCGGGCAACTTCGGCTGACTCGGCAACACAATCTCTGTAGAACAACGCCCGGCGTTTCCGGTGATATAAATTTGGCGCGCCACTATCATCTTCAACTAAAACCCAGTGTTTCGGCTGATACTGCTGCATGTTCTGCCAGATCTCCGGATAAAAGCGCTGCAATGTCTGCATATTGCGTGTAAATCGTTGTTCGGCATCAGCAGAATGAAACTGTTTTTCCTGATAAACCGCCGCCGTATTCGGAGCATGTTCCGGCACATAATCGAGTGCGTGCTGGTAACCGGCAAACAGTGGTTTT
>CBFGPY010000830.1:0-1695 GCA_965650755.1 uncultured Chromatiaceae bacterium
CATTGACCTGTGATTCAGGACGGGCGCGCACCGAGCCTTCAATTTTCACACAAAATTCGGCGCGTAATTCCGCAGCCTGTGCAAAGAGTTCAGTTAAGTCCGGATCAAAGAACACCTGCACTAAGCCTTCGCGGTCGCGTAAATCAACAAAAATCAACCCGCCTAAATCGCGGCGACGATTGACCCAACCACACAATGAAACCTGTTGACCTACGTGTTGTGCACTCAAGGCACCGCAATAATGGCTACGCATGAACTTATCCTTTAAACCGGCCGAGCTGAAATGACAGCGGAAAAATGAGCGCCAATTATATAGATTTGACTGCTAATGTCACGGCCCCAAACAGCGAACCTGACAGAATTGCCGGTCAATGCTGACTGGCCTTGATTTTATTCCGCACACAACAGCAAAGATTAGCCATCACGACTAAAGCGATACTGTCCTTTGCCATGTTGCTTTGCCAGATACATCAGTCCATCGGCTGCTTTGAGCAGACTTTGCGGATCTGTGCCATCGTCCGGATACATGCCAATACCAATACTCGCACCAACTTTAGCCTGACACACAGACAGTTGCACCGGCGGCGCCAGCTGCATCAGAATTTTTTCGGCAACAAGTGCCGCATCGTCGCGATCAAGCAACCCGGTTAACAGCACGACAAATTCATCGCCCCCGAAACGCGCCACAGTATCGCTTTTGCGCACGCAGTACTTCAGCATCGCAGCCACTCGTGTCAGCAGTTCGTCACCGATATGATGGCCATAGCTATCATTAACAGCCTTAAAGCCATCTAAATCTATAAACAGCAGCGCCAGTTTTTCCTGATGTCTGGCATGCTGCAACACGGCTTGCTCCAGCCGCTCCAGTAATAATGCCCGGTTGGCCAGCTGGGTCAGGTCGTCATGGGTGGCCATAAACCGCATTTTTTGTTCCATATCACGCCGAAGCCCAACTTCACGCCGTAACGACATATTCCAGAAGAACACCACAGCAAACAGCAGCAAACCCGCACCGACAATCTGCAGCACCAGTGTATAAATCCGATCCTGTGCCAGTCCCGGGTCAACATCGAGCAGGAACCAGCGGTTACGGATCTCAGCACGGTCCGCTTCAGACAAAGTACGTAAGCCCTGATCAATCGCCTGCAGCAACAAAGGATAGTCTTTACGCACGGCAAATAACGACGGCGTGACCGGCATGTCAGGCGGCAAATGCATGCGCAGATTACTGTATTCCGGTTTACGCAAGGTGCTGCCCGCAACCATCAGCGTGTCAATGGCGAAGTTCACGCGGCCTTGCTGTAACAGCTCTAGGCTTTCATCGTAATGCGATGTCGGTACTAATTTGATTTCAGGGAACATCTGTTCGAGTAGCAGGTTGATGTCATAGTCTTTTTCAACGGCGACTGTACTGCCGTTGAGTTCACGCATCGAACTGATTGCCGCAGTCTGGCCCAGACTTAACACCGCCCACTGTGACGGCCAGAAATTCAGACTGAAATCAGCTTGTTGCTTGCGCTCGGCGGTGTCAGCCATGTTGGCAATCATGTCGAGCTTTTTCGCCAGAAAATCGTCAACCAGCTGCTGCCAGTCCGTATACGGTACTGCCATCAGTTCAGTGCCTAATCGTTGATTCAGCTTGCTCAGAATATCCTGGGTCACGCCTTTAAACTGACCGTCAGCATCAACAAACTC
>CBFGPY010000831.1:0-1693 GCA_965650755.1 uncultured Chromatiaceae bacterium
GACCGAGACCGCTGTGGAGCCTGTTGGTAAACCGGCGACTTTTTCCACCACGTTTAATGAGCTGCTGCTGTCATTGGGTGCCACAGTAATGGCGCCAACGTTGACAGAGATATTGGCAGACGCGGCAGTGGTAAAACCAGCCAGGGCCAGAGCAAACAGGTTCAGTTTGGTGTTCATATTATTTTCCTTCAGAGACACAGGTCTTGTTTAACTGCAGGCATTGTGCGCTTCTGAGCAGGCAAAACTTTGGGCTGGATCAAGCTTTTACCGCAACAAGCCCCTTTGCAGCGCCAAAGTTTGATATGAAACAAACTTTGCTTAAGTGGTAGCAGTTGGAGGATAAAGAGGTACATTTTCGACAAAATGTTGGAAACTTACATACGTATGGCAGGGTTGGGGTGTTTGCAAGGCGGTGATTGATGCGTATAGTACAAACAGCTAAATCTGGCTGCGGGCTTCGTCAGGACTGACTGACAGAGGGGAGAGACCGCATCGGCCGTTTTAGTCACGCACAGGATAGACACTTCCATAACAAGAGAAATTGTATGTCAGTAACCACACCATCCGGCGAGGCTTATCAAACCAACGCCAGCGGGCAGAATCATGGTTTTGCCCTGACCAGCCTGACGTTTTTGTTTTTTATCTGGGGTTTTATCACTTGTCTGAACGACATTTTGATCCCGCATCTGAAAAATGTGTTTGACCTGAGTTACACCCAGGCTTCGCTCATTCAGTTCTGTTTCTTTGGCGCTTATTTTCTGGTGTCGCTGCCGGCAGGTTTGTTAGTGCGCCGCGCCGGTTACCAACGTGGTATTGTGATTGGCTTGCTGATTGCGGCCAGTGGTTGTGTGTTGTTTTATCCGGCTGCTGCTACCCAAACTTATGCGTTATTTCTGGGCGCTTTGTTTGTGCTCGCTGCAGGTATCACCATTTTACAAGTAGCTGCCAATCCTTATGTCACCGCACTGGGCCGTGCTGAAACCGCATCAAGCCGCTTGTCGATGACTCAGGCCTTTAACTCGCTGGGCACCACTATTGCACCTTGGTTTGGTGGCCTGATGATTATGGGCGCAGTGACAGCGGCTGCCGGTACTGCTGAACACAAACTGCAGGAAGCTGAAGCTGTACAAATTCCTTATCTGATGCTGGCTGCGGCATTGCTGGTGCTGGCTGCAGTCTTTGCCAAACTGAACCTGCCGACTGTGTCTGAGCACCATGTCGATGAAAAGGTAAATGCAGATCCGGGTTCGGCCTGGCAATACAGCCACTTAGTGCTGGGGGCACTGGACATTTTTGTGTATGTCGGCGGTGAAGTGTCGATTGGCAGTTACCTGGTGAACTTTATGGGCGAGCCGCATATTGCTGGCATGCCGGAAGCGCAGGCGGCAGCTTATTTAAGTTATTACTGGGGCGGTGCTATGGTCGGCCGTTTCATTGGCGCTGCCGTGATGCAAAAAATCTCGGCCGGGAAGGTGCTGGCCTTTAATGCTGTGGTTGCTGCTTTGCTGGTGGTAGTCGCTATTGTCGGCAGCGGTCAGCTGGCGATGTGGTCTTTGCTGGCGGTTGGTTTGTTTAACTCTATTATGTTCCCGACGATTTTCAGTCTGGCGGTAACAGGCCTTGGCCGTTTCACCAGTAACGGCAGTGGTGTGCTGTGCGCGGCTATTGTCGGTGGCGCACTGGTTCCGGTGTT
>CBFGPY010000832.1:0-1691 GCA_965650755.1 uncultured Chromatiaceae bacterium
ATAAGCTGTTCCAGATTTTGCCGCAGTCGGGGAACCGGAAAACCACGTAAACCGTCATTACCGCCGATTTCAATCAGCACCACTGCCGGTTGATATTGCTGTAACAGCGCAGGTAGCCGGGCAAGGGCACCGCCACTGGTTTCACCGCTGATGCTGGCGTTTTGAATGCGCCATGGTGATTTTTTCTCGGCAAGGCGTTGTTGTAATAACACAGGCCAGCTTTGTTGCTGCGGCAAGCCATAGCCTGCACTCAGGCTGTCGCCGACAATCAATAAAGTTTTTGTGGCATCTGCATGTGCCGGCAGCTGGACAGAAATCAACAGTACAAATAAAAGGAAGAACAATCGCATGTCAGATACACCTGAGTTGTTTATTCAGACCCGCCAACTTTGTAAACAAGTCGCGTTACCGGGTAATACGCTAAATATCCTGACGGATATCAATCTGACAATCAACCGCGGTGATAGTGTGGCCATCGTCGGCGCCTCAGGTTCAGGCAAGTCTACTTTGCTAGGCTTGCTGGCAGGACTTGACGTACCTAGTACTGGTGAAGTGATGCTGGCCGGTCAGCGTATTGATCAGCTAAAAGATGACGCCCGCGCTGAACTTAGAGCGCAGCACGTTGGGTTTGTGTTTCAGTCGTTTTTATTGCTGCCGGCGCTGTCAGCACTCGAAAACGTTACTTTGCCGGCAGAACTGGCTGGTCAGCGCGATGCCACAGCACGGGGCAAACAACTGCTGGAGTTAGTGGGGCTCAGCGAACGTATGCATTTTTTCCCGGCACAGTTATCGGGCGGCGAGCAACAGCGGGTGGCTATTGCCCGTGCTTTTATTACCCAACCGGCGATTTTATTCGCCGATGAACCTTCAGCCAATCTCGACAGTGCCACCGGCCGACGGGTGGAAGACCTGTTATTTGAACTGAACCGCAGTCAGGGCACCACACTGGTACTGGTGACGCACAATCCGCAGCTGGCAGCGCGTTGTCAGCGTCAGTTCCTGATGGATGCGGGTCGTCTCAGCGAAGCGATGCCATTAACAGAGGGGCGTAGTCATGTGGGCTAAAGTGGCCTGGCGCCTGTTTTGGCGAGAATTAAAAAACGGCGAACTCTGGGTAATTGCCTTTGCACTGATGCTGGCCGTGCTTACGGTCGTCAGCCTCAGCGGCATTACCGATAGCGTGCGCAATGCACTGATGCAGCGCAGCAGTAACTTCACTGCCGCGGACAAGGTATTACGTTCCAGTTCACCTTTTCAGTCTGAAATTCTGCAACAGGCTGAGCGGTTGGGTCTGCAAACTGCGCAGCAAATTCAGTTTAATACCATGTTGTTTGCCGGTGAGAATATGCAGCTGGTGAATGTCAAAGCCGTCTCTGCGCAGTATCCATTGCGCGGCCAGCTGCTGCTGGAGACGACAGCAGGTAAAACAGCAAAGGTCGAGCAAGGCTCGCTGTACCTTGAGGCCAGACTGGCGCAAATCCTGGCGGTACGGGTAGGTGACAAACTCGATTTAGGCGCTGCGCGGCTGACGGTTGGTGGCATTATTCTGGAAGAGCCGGATGCGCCGCTGAATTTATTCGGTGGACAGCCCAGAGTGCTGATGCACCTTGCGGATGTCGCCGCAACTGAAGTCATTCAACCGGGCAGTCGGATCTCTTATCGTTATCTGTTCGCCGGCAATGCAGCGACGC
>CBFGPY010000833.1:0-1686 GCA_965650755.1 uncultured Chromatiaceae bacterium
CTGACGCGCTGGTAAAAAAGAAGTTATTCAGCGGATTAATCGCCATGTCAGCAGCTGCCGGATGCGCCGACAAGCGTGCCGCAGCTTGCGTCAGGCCTGCCAGCATCGGATCTAAGCTCGAGGGTACAAAGAGGCTGGCCGAAAAACCGCCCGATACACCGGCAAAAGCCGCCGCGATACCGGCCAGCGGGTGACGGCCGGCGGCGTAGAAAATCACTGCACCCAGCGGAATGACCAGCACATAACCGGCATCGACCGCGACATGGCTTAAAATACCCACGGCAATCAGCACCGGTGTCAGCAGCATTTTTGGTGTGACGTTTAAGATGGAGCGTAAGCCTGCATTGATAAAGCCAGTGTGCTCAGCCACACCCAAGCCGAGCATCGCCACCAACACCACGCCAAGCGGTGGGAAATTGACAAAGGTCGTGACCATTTTACTGATAAAAGTGGTCAGCGCGGCACCATCCAATAAGTCGACGATAACAATAGGTTTGCCGGTGCGCGGGTCGATTTCACTGAATTGCACGCCGGACAAAGCCCAGGATATGAACCAGACGGAAAGCATGAATAAAGCAAATAACACAGCAGGGTCGGGCAGTTTGTTGCCAGCGCGTTCAATTGCATCGAGACTGCGCTGCAACCAGGGTTTGGTCGTTTCGGTCGACATAGAGTTTCCTTATTGTAATTTGTGCCTTGTTATAAAAGTTTAAAAGGGCAGATAGCAATCAGGAAAAACCTTAGATCTAATCAGCCAGTGACTGAAAAAATAAAGGGAGCCGAAGCTCCCTTTATTCTGTTCTATGGCGGTGTGCTGTTACAGACCGGCCTCTGCACGCAGTGCGTCGGCTTTGTTGGTCTGCTCCCACGGGAACTCATTGCGGCCAAAGTGACCATAGGCCGCTGTGGCTTTGTAGATTGGACGCTCAAGGTCGAGCATGGCAATCAGGCCAGCCGGACGCAGGTCAAAGTGCGCGCGGATCAGTTTAATCAGCTGGTCTTCTGACAGTTTGCTGGTACCAAAAGTCTCGACGCTGATAGAAGTCGGTTCTGCTACACCAATGGCATAAGACACCTGAATTTCACAGCGCTCAGCTAAGCCGGCTGCCACGATATTTTTTGCCACATAACGGGCAGCGTAGGCGGCAGACCGGTCAACTTTTGATGGGTCTTTACCAGAGAAAGCGCCACCGCCGTGACGGGCCATGCCGCCGTAGCTGTCGACGATGATTTTACGGCCGGTCAGACCACAATCGCCCATTGGGCCACCGATAACAAAACGGCCAGTCGGGTTGATGAAGAACTTGGTGCTCTGACGCAGCCATTCAGCCGGCAGCACTGGCTTGATGATGTGTTCCATCACCGCTTCACGCAGGTCTTCTGTTGAAATGGTGTCGCAATGCTGAGTAGATAACACCACGGCATCGATACCAACAGGTTTGCCGTTTTCATAAATAAACGACAGCTGAGATTTGGCATCCGGGCGTAACCACGGCAGAGTGCCGTCTTTACGCACTTTGGCTTGTTGTTGCACCAGACGGTGTGAATAAGTGATTGGTGCTGGCATCAGCACGTCTGTTTCATTGCTGGCGTAGCCGAACATCAGGCCCTGGTCGCCGGCGCCTTGATCTTTCGGGTCTTTTTTATCAACGCCCTGGTTGATGTCGGGTGATTGTTTACCGATGG
>CBFGPY010000834.1:0-1683 GCA_965650755.1 uncultured Chromatiaceae bacterium
CGCTGACAATCGTTGCTCCTGACTATAAAAAACGCCAACAGCGTGTACTATAAGCATTTTTCACTTGGCCGGAATCACCATGCTGGAACAAATCTTTAAATTATCCGCCCATGGCACCACAGTGCGCCGCGAAGTGGTGGCGGGGCTGACGACCTTTTTTACCATGGCCTACATCATTTTTGTCAACCCGGCGATGCTCGCTGAAGCCGGCATGGATAAAGGCGCGGTCTTTGTCGCTACTTGTCTGGCAGCGGCAGTAGGTTCGATGTTGATGGGCGTGATTGCCAATTATCCGATCGCGCTGGCGCCGGGTATGGGGCTGAACGCCTTTTTCACTTATGGCGTGGTACTCGGTATGGGCCACAGCTGGCAAACCGCTTTAGGCGCTGTGTTTATCGCCGGCGTGCTGTTTTTGCTGCTGAGCCTTTTTAAAGTGCGGGAATGGATTATTAATGTGATCCCACGCACGCTGAAACTGGGCATCGCCACCGGCATCGGTGCTTTTCTGGCGATGATTGCGCTGAAAAATGCCGGTATTATTGTCGCCCATCCAGCCACGCTGGTGACGCTGGGAGATTTAACCAGCGCCACGCCTTTGTTATCCATTTTGGGTTTTTTCCTCATCGCCGCCGGCCATGCCCGCGGCTGGCATGGCGCTGTGCTGGGCGTGGTGCTTTTGATGACTGCGGTTGCGCTCGGCCGCGGCGATGTGGCTTATCAGGGCTTAGTGGCGATGCCGCCGTCCTTAGCGCCGACTTTTCTGCAGATGGATATCGCGGCGGCTTTGGATGTAGCGCTGTTAAGCGTGATTTTCGCTTTTTTGTTCGTGGATATTTTTGATAACTCCGGCACTTTGCTGGCGGTGACGCAAAAAGCCGGCCTGGCGGATAAAGACGGCAACGTCGAACGTCTCGGCGGCGCTTTAGCGGCGGACAGTCTGGCCGCCGTGGCGGGTGCTGCGCTTGGCACTTCAACGACTACCAGCTATGTCGAAAGTGCGGCGGGTGTGGCTGCCGGTGGCCGGACTGGCCTCACGGCCGTGGTGGTCGGGCTGTTATTTGCACTTTGTGTGTTTATTGCGCCGCTGGCAGCGATGGTGCCGGTCTACGCGACGACTGGCGCGATATTTTATGTCGCGGTGCTGATGTTATTTAATCTGCAGGAAATCGACTGGCACGACATCACCGAAGCCGCGCCTGTTACTGTCGTTCTGCTGCTGACACCGCTGACCTTTTCAATTGCGCATGGCATCGCGCTGGCCTTTATCACTTATGCGCTGACCAAAGCGCTGTGCGGCAAACATCGCGAAGTCAGCTGGAGTATCTGGCTGTTGACCGCGTTGTTTGTGCTGAAAATAGTGTTTTTAAGTTAATCGGTGCTCTAGGGCGTGTTGATGTTTGGTGTTTGTTTTTGCAGCAGTTTGGCACCACGTGGTGGCCGGCTTATGCAAGGCAGTGCGAGAGCCGTACGTGGTACCCAGTGTGTTATTCTACACAAACGAGCACTAACGCCGCAGAAAGAGCTGCCAAACGCTGCCCTGCGGGTTCGTTTGGTGGCGCTTTGGGCTTTGTGGCCTGCATGGATGCAGGTCAGGGGCGAGAGCAGGAGCGGTAGCTTCACTCGTTGCTCACATAGAATGACTATGCCACGCGCCTCGTTTCGCGCCCAAAACGCCACCACCAC
>CBFGPY010000835.1:0-1683 GCA_965650755.1 uncultured Chromatiaceae bacterium
TGCAGTGCCAGTAGTTGTTGTGACAGTTCGGACTCTGCTGATGAGTCAGGATGGTTCAAGTTCAGCCCTCCGGCGGGTGGGCAATCACCACACCGGTGAATGTCTGGTTCAGATGCACGCAGTGAAAATGCTCGCCATAGGTGTTAAAGCCAAACACCCGATGCGCGCGGAAAAAAGCTGAAGCTTGTGGCAATGTTTGGCGTTCGGCACTTTCCAGCCGGCGCAGGACACAGTCACAACCAATCGTAATGAGTGGCTCTCCGATGCGCTGTTCAATGTCGGCAAAGCGCTGCTGCAAGTCGGGTAAAATCGGCTGTGGCTGCATTGTCGTCAGTACTGCGCCAAGCCCGACGGCGCAGTAAAAGGTCAGGCTGCCGTCCGGATTAACGCGTTGAATAGAACGGACGTAATAATCTTTGCCGATTTTTACCGCAAGCGGATGCAAGGCGAACACTGTGGCATTGAGTTCAGTCACGGCGCAACCAATGGCACTGGCATAAGCCTGGGCGGCAGGTTCGGCATTGAGTTCCTGCACCGTGCGCATGTCGGCAGTCGCGGCCGTCACGACCAGTTTGTCGGTCAGCGCACTGACGTGGTGGGTGCTGAACACCTCAAAAGGCAGCGTGGTGTGCAGCATAATCACAGCCGCTGCATCCTGATAAAACCGGCCGTTGGCAAAAATATGGGTGGCGCTCAGCAGATTGTCGTCGCCGGCGGAACCGCCAAAATGAGCGATATTGCCAAGCGCTGCTTCGAGAGCCAGCAGTACCATTTCTTCCTGTGCAGATAAGCCGTCAAGCAAGGTCAGCACAAATGGCCGGGCTGGTTGTGTAAGGTGTTGTGACGACAAATGAGTTTGTAGCAAAGTATCCACCAGCCGCTGCGCCTGCAATAAATCAAAAGTTGCCAGATCCTTGATACAGGCCAGCGACACCTGAAAGTGGCTGGCACTGAATCCCAGCGCACAAATAGTCCCCTGGTCGTAACCTCGGGGCGTGATTTCACCGGCCGTGGTGCAGCCGGCGAGCGGTACGCAGGTAAAATGCTGCGCGAAGGCCTGTTCCAGCGCAGCTCTGTCATATTCGGCAGAACAAAAAAACAACACAAAACCGGGGGTGGCGGGTAACAGCTGAGCCGCAAGTTCAGCCACAGCCTGACTGGCGTCAGATACAGCAGACATCGCCGCGACAATCAAATCGGAACGGACAGACATGGCTTCGCCTCGGCGTGAGTTTGCGCTCAGGATGCACCGGATTGTAGGAGGATTGTCCTGCCACAGGCAAGCCGGAGCAAAGTCCGGCGCCGTGACAGGATTTGGCTGCACAAGCAGCCGGCCTTAGAAAAAGCCCAGCGGATTGACGTCATAACTGACCAGCAGGTTTTTGGTCTGCTGATAGTGGTTGAGCATCATCTTATGTGTTTCGCGGCCGACGCCGGATTTTTTGTAACCACCAAAGGCAGCATGTGCCGGATAATGGTGATAGCAGTTGGTCCAGACGCGTCCGGCTTCAATCCCGCGCCCCATCCGGTAAGCACGGTTCATGTCGCGGGTCCAGACGCCGGCACCTAAGCCAAATTCAGAGTCATTGGCGATAGCGAGCGCTTCGGCTTCGGTTTTAAAAGTGGTCACGGCGACCACAGGACCAAAAATTTCTTCCTGGAACACGCGCATTTTGTTGTGGC
>CBFGPY010000836.1:0-1681 GCA_965650755.1 uncultured Chromatiaceae bacterium
ATCCTGCAGCATCTCTTTCACCACCTGCCGTTGTAAACCGTCCTGCGAACCGCAGAGGTTACATGGGATGATTGGGAATTCGCGCGCGGTCGAGTATTTTTCAATGTCTTTTTCCCGGCAGTAAGCCAAAGGCCGGATCACGATATGTTCGCCATTGTCGCTAATCAGCTTTGGTGGCATCGACTTCATTTTGCCGCCGTAAAACATGTTCAGAAACATGGTTTCAATCATGTCATCCCGATGATGGCCCAGGGCAATCTTGGTGGCGCCGAGCTCTTTGGCGGTACGGTATAAAATGCCGCGGCGCAAGCGGCTGCACAAAGAGCAGGTGGTTTTGCCTTCCGGGATTTTTTCTTTGACGATGGAGTAAGTGTCTTCAGTGACGATTTTAAAGTCAACGCCGATGCTGCTTAAATAGTTGGGTAACACTTCGGCTGGGAAACCTGGCTGTTTTTGGTCCAGATTGACTGCCACGATACTGAAGCTGATCGGCGCTGATTGCTGCAGGTTCAGCAGAATGTCGAGTAAGGTATAACTGTCTTTGCCGCCGGACAGACAGACCATGACTTTGTCGCCTTCTTCAATCATGCCAAAATCAGCAATGGCCTGGCCAACGCCACGGCGCAGTCTTTTGTGCAGTTTGTTCAGATTGTATTGCGCTTTGGCTTCGGCGGAGTGTGACATTGTGCTACCCAGACTTTAAAAAGGCGCACATTATAGCGGATCAGCGCCGCTTGCCAATTCCCTTTACTGCAAGCGGGCCGGGTTTTTCCGCCAATTTTAATGTTCGGTTTTCAGTGCCAGTACGTCACAGTCCAGCCGGTCTATCACGTGTTCGGCCGTATTGCCGATAATTGCCGCCGACAAGCCGGTGCGACCTATAGTGCCAATCAGCACCATCTCAGCATCGAGCTCTTTGGCGATCCGCGGGATCACATCCTCCGGCATACCTTCGAGCACATGCACGGCGTCACTGGTGATATCAAATTGTCCGGCCAGTGCATTTGCGGCGTCGATATGGTGATGGCGCATGCTGTCGTTGTATTCCACCGGGTTAAACTCAGGGATCTCAATCGCAACATGGATGGGCGTACCGGGGTAGGCATTAACCAGATGGACTTTGGCATTGAGCATCGCCGCCATGGCTTTGGCCTGACGGATAATCAGCTGATTCAGCGCTTTGTGATGGGCCTTTTCACTGCCGGCATTGACGGCTGCAAGAATATTGCCCTGTTCCGGCCAGGCATGTTCTTTCACCAGCAACACCGGGCATGGGCATTTGCGCAGAATATGCCAGTCGGTTGGGGTGAAAATCATCGATTTGAGCACATCATGGTCGTGGGTGCCTTTAATCACTAAGTCATAACCATGGTCGGTCACTGTCTGCACTACGGCTTCGAACGGGCGGTTATGCCAGACCACTTTGACACTGCAGGCGATGCCTTTAGCGCGGGCCTGTTGCAGTAATTCCTGGATCCAGATTTCACGGTCCGTGATTACGGCCTGACGCATCGATTCCCGCTCTTCGCCGGATAACATCGTGGTCATTTCATAGGAAAAATCATAGATGGATAAAAATGCGGTGAGTTTACAGGCGGTGTGTTCGGCCAGTTCTATGGCCCGGGCTAATGCTTTTTGCTGTTCAGTGCTGGGGTCGAGCACGACCAGTACATCCTGATAA
>CBFGPY010000837.1:0-1677 GCA_965650755.1 uncultured Chromatiaceae bacterium
TTGAGAAATCAAATGTTGTCCACGGAGTATTGCTTTGGCTATTTCATCTCCATAGTAGCTACCTTCCGCGTGTATTAGAGGCCGACTAACAACCCCACAGGCCCTTAAATCAATTTCGTCAGGAATCCCACCTGAAAACAGGTTGTTGTCAGGGATGGTAATCTTATCCCAGTACATCAACATAAACCGAATGTCGGTTTTACTTATTCCTCCAGTAACAGTAAAAGAATCGGGATTATCTGACTGGATTTCAAATGGCGACGTTATGATTCCTCTTTTCATTTTGTGTTATCCCTCAAATATCAGCTATAACGTCAATTAAATCTAATTATCTGACTTTAGGTGCAGAGTCCTCGGATCCGACCAGTCCGGCACAGTAATAGCCAGACCTTGTTCCATTTTGGAACGATTGTTAACAGAACACCATAAAAACAGAAAGGCCCTATTTTGTAAACAGGGCCTTTTTAAGTAGTTGATATTTAGCGTAATGTTTTCATTATGAGACAATTTAAATATCCAGTAAGTATCTTTTCTATAGCGACTTACTTACCAAAGACGCCATCCACAAATACCGGTATCACACCGTTAATCAAGCCGCTTTAATACCCACTTGCAAAATGCGATCTTGCTCATCGATTTGCCGGACTGTCAGAATCAGCTGGTCGAGCTGAACGTCGTCGCCGACCACGACGCGGCGGAAGAATCTGTTGCTGATGTAATCGGAAATGGTTTGTGTTGGATCTAATTCACCGAAGTCGATGGTGTAAAACGCGCCCAAATCGGCCAGCGTAATTTGGCCGTTGAGGACAAATTCACCGAAGAAGTCTTGTTTGCTTTGACTGGCCTCCGCGGCGTAACTGGATAACACTTCGCTGACGACGGTGCTGTCAGCGGCTTTGGCCATCACCATCAGCGTGTCGTTGGCTTTGAAGCGTGTACAGTCCAGGCATTGGATCCACTCGCCGTTTCGTACCAAGCCCAAAAACTGCACTGAGGATGGCACCGGCAACATGGTCCAGTCGGTGTCGATCACCGGTGAGTCTGCATTCACCTGATAAGCCAGTACCTGTAGCACGTCTTTGCTTTGCGCAACTTCCAGCGGCATCACATAGTCAGCACCTGGGGCTTTTGGCACTTCCAGTTTTAACCAGCGCGCCACCGGCGCTATCGACCAGCCTTGAATAAGCAGCGACACAATTACGACGAAAAACGCCACGTTAAAATACAAATCTTTATTCGGCACACCAGCGAGCCACGGAATTAATGCCAGAATAATCGGCACAGCACCGCGCAGCCCTACCCAGCTGATAAAAATCTGATCGCGTTTGGGGAAATGAAATGGCAGCAGACTGAGCACCACGGCCAGTGGCCGCGCGATAAAAATCATCACCAACGCTAATGCAACGGCCGGTAGCAGATAGTCCAGCAAATCAGTTGGGGTCACCAGCAAACCCAACATCAAAAACATGATGATTTGACTGAGCCAGGCCAAACCGTCCTGCAGGCGCAGGATATGTTGCACCGGTGCCAGCCGGGCATTGCCAACCAAAAAACCGGCCAAATACACAGCTAAAAAGCCGCTGCCGCCGAACTGGTTGGTCAGGCCGTACAACGATAAAGCGTAGGAAATGGCAAATAATGGGAAAAACGCCGGGCTTAACGGTAATTTACGGCAAA
>CBFGPY010000838.1:0-1675 GCA_965650755.1 uncultured Chromatiaceae bacterium
CCGACACTTGCCAGCGATAATCACCGGCCAGCGTGCCTTCCAGGCTCAGCACTGCCTGATACAAATCATAAGCATAATCACTGCCCTGACGGCCCATTTCCGGGAAATGACCGGCGAAAAACAGCCCTTGCCCGGTGCGTGCCACTTCAGCCTTTTGCGCCGCATTGTAAAACGCATAGTCCGCCGGCAAGCGGGTGACGCCATATTCAACTAAAGGTGCTACCCGGCTTTCGGAATCGGTATGTACGAATTTCACATCGGCCGACAAAGTCAGATCTGGCCGCACTTCTTGCTGATACAGCAGGTTTGCACTGAGTTTATCCTCAGGCACCGCCAGTCGCGCCCATTCGTACCGTGAATAAAACTGGCCATAATCATCGCGAAGGCCGATACCGGCCAGCGAATAACTGCTGTCGTCAGCCACCCGCACGCCATCGGGTAACATCGCCACCGAATTACCTTGCGCGTCCTGACGGAAAATACGGTCACCCTGCAGGTAACTGCGCTGATTACTGTTATACATCGAGACAAAACGGCCCAGCAGATACTTCGGGCTGGCGGTTTTGTCCGGATTAGTCAGATATGACAAATCATTGGCAACATAAGCCCGGTCGCGGCCTTCGATAGCTTTGCTGCTGTGATAGCTCAGGTGATACACCAGATTACCGTCTTCAATGTCCTGGCCATGCGTCAGGCTCAGGTAAGCGCGCTGGCCATCACCGGCAGCGGCGCCAGAATAGGAACTAGTCAGGCTGGTGCCCTGATATTGTTTTTTCAGGATGATATTGACGACGCCAGACACTGCATCCGCGCCATAAATGGCAGAAGCACCGCCGGTCAGCACATCAACCCGTTCAATTAAAGCCGTGGGGATCGACGACACATCGACAATGCTGGTGCCCGGAATTGCCGGCACATGGCGCTTGCCATTGACCAGCACCAGCGTGCGTGTGGCACCCAAACCGCGTAGATCCTGGGTACTGGTGCCGGCATAACCGCCAGTATTCGAGGTTTGCGGGCCATTAGCCGGGATCATCGCCGGCAACTGGTTCAGCAGCTGGTTGACGTTGACGGCACCGGATTTGACGATATCTTCGCTGCTGATACTGACCACTGGTGTATGGGTTTCCAAATCAGTACGGCGAATACGGCTACCGGTCACGGCAATCCGCTCCACACCGGACTTGGTCACGGCTGTGGCTTGAGATGGGTTTTGCGATTGTGCCTGCAGCTGCGGCGCCAGCGCGACCAGTAGCGCACAAAGTGTAAATCTGGGGACAGAGGACAGTGACTGTTGCATGGGTTGTTCCTGGAGTTGTTATTATCAGGCGCCGGGGAGAACCGGCACAGGCTGTTTTTTCAGCAACTCTGTGATAACAAAGGACCAGCAGACACAACAGTGGGAAGGACATGAACGGTGGTTTGCGGGGCACCAGCCGCGACACCCGTTGCGGGGTATCGCGGCGGCAACAACTCAGCGCAGCGGCGATGCGTTGGCGGCACCACGGAACACCGCATTGATATACAGCAGATGCATGCCGTCGACCGCAGCGCGGAAATTCGGTTCCTGGGTAAAGGCAATGATTTGGCCCCTGCCCAGTTCCTGCACCATCACCACTGCTTTGTGGTCGATTTGCTGGCGGTTTTCGTCCCAGACAAAACCACCGGCCAGCAC
>CBFGPY010000839.1:0-1668 GCA_965650755.1 uncultured Chromatiaceae bacterium
ACTGCAACTATCTTTATGTGCGACTGGCTGGTACAAACCGGTTCGCCGGCTGCGGGTGAACAGCTGCTGCTGGAAAAACTGCAACAACAGCCAAATATCCGCTTATTCCAGCGTTTACTGCAAATCAGGCAGCTAAATCAGCCGGCACAGATGGAAGCTCTACAGGCCATCGACGGCCTGGTGCGCGCCTATCTTGATACCAAAATCCTGTATAGCTGCCGCAATTGCGGTTTTAAAACCCGGCAGCAATACTGGTTATGTCCGTCCTGCCAACAATGGGAGACGGTAGAACCTCTGGGCGGCATTGACGGCCGCTGATCTTGTCCTTTCTGTTTGTGGAATTATCGTTATGCAATTAAGCCCTGTTGTGGTGGCGCTGGATTATGAAGACCGAGGTGCAGCATTAAATCTGGTGAGCCAGCTGGACCCGGCGTTGTGCCGCCTAAAAGTCGGCAAAGAAATGTTTACCCATTTTGGCCCTGATTTTGTCCGTGAACTGCAACAACGCCGCTTTGATGTGTTTCTGGATTTAAAATTCCATGATATTCCGAATACAGTTGCCAAAGCAGTCAAAGCCGCGGCAGATCTTGGCGTCTGGATGGTCAACGTGCACGCCAGCGGCGGCAGCCGGATGATGGTCGCAGCGCGCGAAGCCTTACAAAGCTTTGGCGCAGACAAGCCACTGCTGATTGCGGTGACTGTGCTCACCTCCATGGAGCAAGCTGATTTAATCGAATTAGGCATCACGCTGACGCCAGAGCAGCAAGTATTAAAACTGGCTGGCCTGACAAAGCAGGCAGGCCTTGATGGCGTGGTATGTTCAGCACAGGAAGCAAGCCTGCTGAAGCAGCAGTTCGGCCAGCAGTTTCAATTAGTTACGCCTGGTATTCGCCCGGCATTTGCCGGTGCTGACGACCAAAAACGCGTGATGACTCCGGCACAAGCTGTGGCTGTGGGTGTTGATTACATGGTGATTGGCCGGCCTATCACCAAAGCGGCAGATCCGCTGGCTGCATTGCAGGCGATTTACCAGGAATTAAATGCGATTTAAACCGCCCGCATAAGGACGTTTTATTGGATGCAGTTAACCTCAACATTCTGATCGCCGGTGTACTGTTCACGGTCAGCATTATTGCGACACTGATTTCAGCGCGCTTTGGCGCGCCATTGTTGCTGATCTTTCTGGTGATGGGCATGCTGGCCGGCGAAGATGGGGTTCTGGGCATTCAATTTGCTGATCCGGATTTAGCGCTGTTGATTGGGTCAGTGGCGCTGGTGGTTATTCTGTTTGATGGTGGTATGCGCACACATCCGGACCGGGTGAAAGTGGTGCTAGCGCCTTCGGCAGCGCTGGCGACGGTCGGGGTGTTAGTGACCTGTCTGGTGCTAGGCCTGGCAGCCATGTGGTTGTTTAAGCTCACTTTACTGGAAGGTCTATTACTTGGCGCCATCTTAAGTTCTACCGACGCGGCAGCGGTTTTTTCTATCTTTCAGTCGGCCGGGCTGAATATCAAAGAACGGGTGGCTTCGACGCTGGAAATAGAGTCGGGGAGCAACGACCCGATGGTTGTTATGCTGACGTTTACGCTGGTCAGTGTTGTAGCCGGTGAAGCTGAGCTGGGTTGGAGCACCATGCTGGTGTTTGTGCAGCAGGCGGCGGTCGGGGCC
>CBFGPY010000840.1:0-1666 GCA_965650755.1 uncultured Chromatiaceae bacterium
GACCGGCTTGGTCAGGAGATTTTAAGGTCATCCGGACCGCCAGTGGCCAATTGGCCTGATCCCAGAATTCCTTCCACTGCTCCTGGCCATCTTCTTTCACCAGATAACGGAATTTCAGCTCGTCGATATCGTCAAGCAAAGGCTGAATATTAGGTTCAGTGCCGGTCACCGCATCCGGGTACAAATAATATAAACGCTGCAGCTGATGCTCTTTGAGCCGGTATCCGACTAACTGCACTTCACTGCGGGCCAGCACCATGCCCGGATTGGTCCAGCCGGCATGGCTGAAGGTGATGCCATCGTCATCACTTTCAATCCAGTTCACAGCGCCTGCCAGGGTCTGCGCCACCGGCGCTTCGCCATTGACACGGATTTTGCGCTGGCTGATTTGCCAGAAATCGCGCTCAATCAACATCATGGCGCGCTGCAACTGTTGCAGCCTTAAGGTTGCGGCTCTGGAAGCTGCGTCACTGCGGGTGACACTGTCCAGCACTGCTACAGACGCCAGCCCCACCAGCGCAAAAATCGCCACCGCCAGCAGCATTTCAATAAAAGTGAAACCGCGGTTATTCTGCACTTTGCCGTCCGATAAAGGTCTGTAAAGTACTGACAATCCGTTCCGGTTCTTCTACCGGCCGCACTGTGACTTTGAGCATGCGAAATTCGGCATCTTCGGTTTCCAGCACCTCCAACACCCATTTCCAGCGGTTTTTCGCCATCTCAGTTTCACCTTCAGCCGCCTGCGGTGGCCAGCGCGTGTCGAGCCGCGCCAGCTGCAGCTGATTTTCGGCAACGTAACCGGCCATCGTCATCTCTTCGATGATGCCCATAGCGCGAATATGCTCTGTGGTGGCGCGCATCACTGCGACACCGGCGATGGCAAATACCGCCATCGCAATCATCAGTTCAATCAGCGTGAAGCCGTTAGCGCGCCTGTTCAAGCTGCCCCCGCTCCAGTGGAATACTGAATACCGCTTTGAGGCTTTGGGTCAGCACCGGTCTTTCACTGTCTTCTTTCAGTTCCAGCAAAAACGGGCTGATTTCGCCACTGGATAAAATAAACACCGTCGGATAACGCGGGTCTTTTTTCTGTGGTGGTGTGGTCAGAATGCCGGTTTGCCGTTTCACTGGTTTTTTCACTTTGCCGTCTGCCCGCGCTTTGTCCGCTTCGGCTTGTTGTTTTTGTTCTTCCGCCAGCTGTTTTTCCACTTCCAGCTCATCAAAGCTGTTGGCTTCTGACAGGCCGTCGTCTTCCGGCTGAAAATCAGCCCGGCTCAGCAGATTCTGTTCGGCCCACTCCAGGCCTTCTAATTCAATTTTTGCGCTGAAGCCCGGCTTAAACTCATAAGGGGCTAAGGCTTTGGGTTCGCGGATACTGCGCCATTTATCCTGTTCAAACAGCATAAAACGGTAGCCTTTCGCATCGATAAAAAGCCCCAGCTCGACGTTTTTCAGCATCGCCAGTTCAGCCGCCAGCTGCACCCGTGCCTGCAGTTTTTCGGTTTCTTTTTCCAGCCGTTGTTGCCGGCTTTCACCGCTGAAGGAATACACCACTGTGGCCGCCAGTAATCCGATTAACAGGATCACCAGCAGCACTTCAATCAGGGTGAAACCTCCGGAGCGGTGTTTACTCTTTATGGTGTTTCTACCAACAGGTTGTCCCTAC
>CBFGPY010000841.1:0-1665 GCA_965650755.1 uncultured Chromatiaceae bacterium
GTGTCAATTTATTTTACACACACTGTAATGTTTTCTGAAAATCTTAATAAGAGTTTATTGAAATTGTCACAAAGGTCATTTAACGTACAAGGCCCTGGTCGGAGCACACTGAAAACAATAACCGTCTGGGCCCACCGAATCTGACAACTAAAACCAAGTTCTTACAAATGGACGTCACCATGAAACTAAATATGTTGTTGCTGGCGATGCTGCTGGCCCCGGCAGTACATGCAGAACCTTTTATCTCTGAATACGTGGAAGGCTCATCAAACAATAAAGCGCTGGAAATTTACAACCCGGCCGATGTAGCGCTGGACCTGAGCGGTTATTCCATCAAAGTGTTTTCCAACGGTGCAACCACAGCCGGGAAAACGGTGCCACTGAGTGGCACTTTAGCCGCCAAAGGTACCTTAGTGTTAACAGATACCGCTTCTGTTGCCGCCTTAGCTGCAAAAAGTAACATGACTTTTGGTACCAGCAACTTCAATGGTGACGACGCTATCGCCTTATATAAAGGCGCTGATCTGATTGACGTATTCGGTCAAATCGGCTTTGACCCAGGCACTTCCTGGGGCAGCAACAACAATTTTACTCACGACCGCACTTTAGTCCGCAAAGCCAGTGTGACTCAGGGTGATGCCAACGGCAGCGATGCCTTTGACCCCAGTCTGGAATGGGATTTTTACGCCAAAGACGATTTCTCCAACCTGGGTTCGCATACCGGTTCTGGCAGCGGTGATGGCGGCGGCGGTGTCGTGATCCCACCAGTGGGTCCGGTCATCGGCAACTGTGGCGACAGCGCGACATTCATCAGCGCCGTTCAAGGTAGCGGTGCCGCTTCACCGGAAGCGGGTAAAACTGTGGTAGTCGAAGCCGTGGTGACTCGTGTCACAGCATTTGCCACCGGTTTTTATATTCAGGAAGAAGCCAGCGACTCTGATAACAACCCGGCGACTTCAGAAGGTATTTTTGTTTACAACGATACCGCGACTGACTATCCGGCCGTCGGCGACAAAGTGCGGGTACTGGGTAAAGTTGAAGAATACTTTACCAAAACGCAAATCCGCCGCACTGGCTTGCTGGCATGCGGCACAGCTACAGTACCACAGGCAGTCAGCGTGACGCTGCCGGTCAGCAATCTGAACGTGTGGGAAAACCTGGAGAGTATGCAGGTGACCTTCCCGCAACAACTGGTGGTGGCTGATCACTATAATCTCGGTACTTACGGCGAACTGACTTTAGCGCCACAGCGCCTGTTCACACCAACCAACCAGTTCCGCCCGGGCACCCCTGAAGCTGTTGCGCTGGCGTCACAAAACAGCCGCAGCAAAATTGTACTGGACGACCTGGCCAATGGTAAAAACCCGGCCAACATCATTTATCCGGCGCCTGGCCTGAATATGAATAACCCGGTGCGGGTCGGTGACAGCGTCAATGTCAACTTAAGCGGCATTCTGGATTACAGCTTCAGCGCCTGGCGGTTATTACCGGAAGGCACTGTACAGTTTAACGCCAGCAATCCACGCGAAGAACAACCAGTGCTGCGTAACCTTGGTAATCTGAAAGTGGCCAGTGCCAACGTACTGAACTACTTCAATGGCGATGGTTTAGGCGGCGGTTTCCCAACGTCACGCGGTGCCTCTACTGCAGTGGAATTTGAACGTC
>CBFGPY010000842.1:0-1665 GCA_965650755.1 uncultured Chromatiaceae bacterium
ATCCGTTACACGGTAGCCGCGGCTTTGATGTGAACGGCGACGGTAAAAAAGATGTAACAGCTTCCGGTGCTTACTGTCAGGAAGCTGGTAACGCGACTGTGTATATGAACCTGGCCGATATGCTGGTGACCCGCGACAACCTCCGTCAGAGTATTGCTGACATGCTGGGCCTGCGCTTAGGTCTGAACTTCAATAACACGGCCGGCCTGCTGAATACGCAGGACGTGCAGTTTATCGGTCACTCTTTAGGTGCGATCACTGGCGCCAGCATGGTTGCACTGGCCAATGCCTCAACCGGGATTCCGACGGCCGATGCTTTATACAAAATTAAAGCCAGTACTCTGGCGATGCCAGGTGGTGCGGTCGCTAACTTCCTGTTGGAATCACCAGAATTTGGTAACACTATCAAGTCTGCGGTAATGCTGGGTTCTGCCACTCTGGCACCAGGCTTTAAAGCTTTTGTCGATGCGCAGAAAGTCTGTGTGGACGCGGCTACTTATGCTGGTTGTGCAGCCCGTTTTGTTGATGGTTATCTGGCTGATCTGACTGCAAAAGGTCAGGTCGCTGCCCTGACAGCCATCAGCTCAACGCTGACTCAATTTGTGTTTGCTGCACAAACGATCACAGACGCAGGTGACCCGAACAACTACGCAGCAATGCATGTGGCTGGTAAAACACCACTGCATATTATGGAAGTCGTTGGCAATGGCAGTACCAATAAGTCTGATCAGGTGATACCGAATCAGGCGGTAAACATGCCATTAGGCGGTACTGAACCACTGGCACGTCTGTTAGGCGCAGCCAGCCTGCCTGCTAAAGCCGGTGCTTATGTGTTAGACAAGCCGTCTATTGCCCGCTTTACCGAAGGTGACCATGCATCGATTCTGAGCCCAACGGCAAGCGCCGCTGCGACTACTGAAATGCAACGCCAGACGGTGTCGTTCTTCGTCAATCGTGGTGCTGGCATTCAGGTCACCAATGCAGCGGTGTTAAAAGCACAATAATTCTCGTAGTTATGCAAAAACCCGGCGCTGCCGGGTTTTTTTTTGCCTGACGAATGCATATATGCTCGATGTGTTTCCGCCGCGACCTTGCTATTGGTCTGACTATGCGGCTCAGGCACAGACGCGCTAGAATGCAACCAAATCATTTGTTTGAGGATCTTCTGTGGAATTTTTACTGGAATACGGCATGTTTTTGGCCAAAACCCTGACACTGGTGTTGGCGATTGGCGCTGTGATCGTGATGATCGTTGTTGCCTCTGTGAAGCCAAAAGCACGTAAAGGCGAACTGTGTTTTGATGATGTATCTGCAGAATATCAGCATTTACAGGCTGATTTGCAGCAGCAATTGCTGGATAAAAAGGCTTACAAGCAATGGCAAAAGCAGGCAGATAAGGCTGAAAAACCGCAGCACCGGCTGTTTGTTATCGATTTTAACGGCAGTATGGATGCCCATGAGGTGGATGCACTACGCGAAGAAGTAACGGCAGTGCTGGCTGTTGCAACAAAAGAGGATGCAGTGCTGGTGCGGCTGGAGTCGGGCGGGGGCGTGGTGCATGGTTACGGTCTGGGCGCATCGCAATTAGAGCGGGTCCGGCAGAAAAACATCCCATTGACCGTGGCGGTCGACAGCGTGGTGCTGCCCTCGCCAGCGGGAATCCAC
>CBFGPY010000843.1:0-1661 GCA_965650755.1 uncultured Chromatiaceae bacterium
GAGCCAGTTTGGGCTCAACAGGTAAAGCGGCAGGTGCCGCCAGTAAAGACACAGAAGGCAACGCCAGCAATAATGCGGCACAGAATTTTTTCATGATAAATCCTTGATCATCCTAACCTCGCGGATGATGTAACTGATGTAACTGCTTTAACCGCAGCTGAGCAACATGGGTATAAATCTGTGTCGTCGACAGATCGCTGTGGCCCAGCAACAACTGTACGACGCGCAAATCCGCGCCGTGGTTCAATAAATGGGTGGCAAAAGCGTGGCGCAAGGTATGCGGCGACAACTCTGCATTAATGCCGGCCACTTTCGCATAAAACTTAATCCGGTGCCAGAACGTCTGTCGCGTCATTTGTCCCCCCCGCTGACTTGGGAACAGCACATCAGTCGGCTCGCTCAGCAATAAAGGCCGGCCATGCGCCAGATAACGCTGCAGCCAGTCGGCGGCTTCTTCGCCAAAAGGCACCAGCCGCTCTTTCGAGCCTTTGCCAAAAACCCGCAATACGCCCTGGCGCGCATTCACCTGCGGCAAGGTCAGGCTGACCAGCTCGCTGACCCGCAGGCCTGACGCATACAGCAGTTCCAGCATCACTTTGTCGCGAAACTGAATAGCTTCATTTAAATCCGGTGCCGCCAGCAAAGCAGTGACATCTTGTTCTGACAAGGTTTTCGGCAGTGGCTGACCAAGTTTGGGGTTTATCACACCAGCCAGCGGATTGTGCGTAATGTCGCCGCGCTGATGCAAAGTCTGAAAAAATCGCCGCAAGCTACTGAGCAGCCGTGCCGTGCTACGTGGCGACAAGCCTTTGTCGTAGCGGCTGGCCAGAAAGGCTTCCAATAAAGCCGCATCTGCCTGTGGAAATGACAGTCCCTGTTGTTCAGTGAAACAAGCAAGCTGACGCAAATCAGTACCATACGCTGCTAACGTATGTGCGCTGACGCCATCACTGAGCCAGAGTTCGTCGAGAAACTGTGTGATCAGTGCCACACTCGGCATTGAGGGCTGTTGTGCGCGTTGGCGGCGATCAGTCATGAGCAACCTTGGCCGCAATGCTGAACTTGGGCCGGCTTTTCCCCTCTGTTACAATCCGCCCAGCCTGGCTTGTGCCAAAACCGCTTTTTTGGATGTGATTGATGAATATTGCCATTTTCTACGGGTCCACCACTTGTTACACCGAGATGACTGCCGAGAAGCTGAAAGTCTTGCTGGAGTCAGATCCGGCTTTGCCAACCAACAGCAGTGTATCACTGCACAACATCAAACAGCAGCCACTACAACGGATGCAGGATTATGATGTGCTGATCCTGGGGATCTCCACCTGGGATTTCGGCGAGTTACAAGAAGACTGGGAAGCGCATTGGGACGACATCGCCAATGTAAACCTCGATGGTAAAATCGTCGCCATTTTTGGCATGGGTGATCAGATTGGCTACACCGAATGGTTTGTTGACGCGATGGGTATGCTGAGTGACGCCATCGCCGGTCAAAATTGTCAGCGCATCGGCTTCTGGTCAACTGCAGGCTATGAATTCGAAAAATCCAAAGCAGTCACACCGGACGGTGAATGGTTTGTGGGCCTTGCACTTGATGAAGAAAATCAGTACGACCAGACCGACAGCCGCCTGCTCGGCTGGACCGCCCAGATCCTGGCGGAAAT
>CBFGPY010000844.1:0-1661 GCA_965650755.1 uncultured Chromatiaceae bacterium
TCAGCCATCAGGACTACGTCCCGGTCGTCGAACTGCAGAAATTCGTCGACCAGACCATTTCCGCCAACACCAACTATGACCCGGCCAAGTTCGACGGTGGCAAAGTACCAATGAAGGTGTTGTTAAAAGACTTGCTGACTGCCTACAAACTCGGCGTCAAAACCATGTTCTACCACAACACCCGTGATGGTGCATCAGATGTGCAGGAAGATATCAAACCTGCCGCTGCGGAAGATGACGGTTGCGCCGGCGGCGCCTGTAAGATCTGATGACAAGTTGATCGTAAGAGCGGAGCCCGGTGCTCCGCTTTGTTGTGTCAGCATGCTGACCTTTGTATTGAAAGCATAATAACGAGAGAATCCATGACCTATACCACTTTTAACCGGACCAACAATGATCAGCTGAAAGAGCCGATGTTTTTTGGCAACTCGGTAAACGTGTCGCGCTACGACCAGCAGAAATACGGCATTTTCGAAAAACTGATCGAAAAGCAGCTGAGTTTCTTCTGGCGGCCGGAGGAAGTGGATGTCAGTAAAGATCGCATCGATTTCCAGCATTTACCGGATCATGAAAAACATATTTTTATCAGTAACCTGAAGTATCAGACTTTGCTGGACTCGGTACAAGGCCGCTCGCCCAATGTGGCATTGCTGCCAATTGTGTCGCTGCCGGAACTGGAAACCTGGATTGAAACCTGGGCCTTCAGTGAAACCATTCACAGCCGCAGCTACACCCATATTGTGCGCAATATCACCACAGAACCGCACAAAGTATTCGACGATATTCTGCTGAACGAGAAAATCATCGAACGTGCTGATGAAGTGACCCGTTATTATGACGAGCTGATTGAGTCGATTAATCTGTATCACCTGTGCGGTGAAGGTACGCATCAAATCAACGGTGAGAGCCGCTCTGTGTCGCTGCGCGAGCTGAAACGTCAGCTGTATCTGTGCATCATGTCAGTCAACGTGTTGGAAGCCATCCGTTTTTACGTCAGCTTTGCCTGCAGTTTCGCCTTTGCCGAGCGTGAGCTGATGGAAGGTAATGCCAAGATTATTAAACTGATCGCCCGCGACGAAGCGCTGCACCTGACCGGTACCCAGCATATGCTGAACATCATGGCCGCCGGTGATGATGACCCGGAGATGGGTGAAATCGCTAAAGAATGTGAAGAGCAGGCTTATGCGATTTTCCGTCGCGCGGCGGAGCAGGAAAAAGAATGGGCTGAGTTTTTATTTAAAGATGGCTCGATGATTGGCCTCAATAAAGACATTCTGTGCCAGTACGTTGAATACATTACCAATATCCGCATGGCTGCTATCGGTCTGAAGCCGATTTTCAGCACCACACAAAACCCTATTCCATGGATTAATGCCTGGTTAGTGTCTGACAACGTGCAAGTGGCACCTCAGGAATCAGAGATAAGCTCTTACCTGGTTGGCCAGATTGATAACGAAGTCGACGGCGCTGACTTTGGCGACTTTGATCTCTGATGCATCGGATCCGGCTACAGGATGGCAGCAGTTTTGATTTTGACCCACAAAGTCCGAATTTGCTGACCAGCCTGGAGCAACAGAAATACCAGGTTAATTTCCACTGCCGCGCCGGTTTTTGTGGCGCCTGCCGTTGTAAGTTAATCTCCGGTCAAATCAGCTATCTGG
>CBFGPY010000845.1:0-1654 GCA_965650755.1 uncultured Chromatiaceae bacterium
TCGGGATCGGCGGCATGCGCGACAACAACTTCAGCTCACGGCCGGTTAAATCGGTTTCCAGCAGGCCCAGCTGATAGTTGCTGGTGTCGAGATAACAAGGTGGTTGGGTGTAGACCACTTCGAGTTCGGCGTCATCGCCCAAGTCCCATTCCAGCAGATAACCTTCGCGGCCGGCCAACCAGCGCAGTTGCAGCGGTCTTGGAGCGCCCCAGTTCAGGCTGTGCCGGCCTTCACCGAAATAACAACGCCCTGTGGCCATCATCTGCTGCAGCAGCGCATAACCCCAGTCGTCTTCCAATAAGGCCTGATCTTTTAAGTTTTGCGCGCGGAATAAATTCAGCAGGCGGAAATCAGCTTCTTCAATCCAGTAGGGCTGCAGGTAACCGGAGAAATCCTGGGCTGTGATGGCTGTGCCTTTGCTGTAACCGCCTTTTTTACTGGCTTTGACCCGACGCGGATACAGCTGCAGGCCACTTTGGCCATAACTTAAGATGTACAGCACCACTTCACGCAGTTTGGCGCTGTCAGCACTTTGCCCGGTCTGACGCTCGGCGTCGGCAAACCATTGCGTCAGCTGACGTAGCGGGAGCTGCTGCAGGTCGACCTGTTGTTGTTCCCAGGCTTGCTTCAGTTTCAGTAACACCGCCAGCACATGCTTGCAGCGCCCGCCAACCGGACAGCTACAGGAATCCGTCAGCTGCCAGTCACCATCCTGTTGTTTTAACGACAAATACTGTCGATACGGCGCTAAAGCCTCACCCCAGACCTGCGCACTGATCGACGATAAATCCTCGTTGTATTCCAGTTTGATCACTTTGCCGGCCTGCCAATAAGCGCGGGCGCGCTGAAAAGTAGCAGGATCAAACCAGAGTTGTAATTGCACAGGACTTATCGGAAACACAGCTGAATTATTCCTTCGCGGAAAAAAGGCAAACCGCTAGTGTACCGGAATGTCCGGGCCGGCCAAAGTATTCCGCGGCTGATTGCGTGGTTTTGTGCTGCGTCACGCAGGTAAAAGCGACCAATAACCGGAAAAGTCCGGCGATCAAAGGCCGGTAAGATGAGTACGGCAGACAAATTTGCATTATGCTGGCTGTTTGGGTGCAAACACCGGGAACCTCAGATGAAAATAAAAATCCTTAGTCTGTTAACGATGCTGGCCTGTGCTCAGCAGGCCTTAGCTGCAGAACAAACCAAATACACTATTCTGGTCGACAACGGCGTCAAAGCCGGTGAACAAATTGTCGACATCAAAGATAACGGCGAAACCTCGGTCCGTTTTATCTTTAAAGACAATGGCCGCGGGCCGGAAATTAATGAAACTATCAAACTGAACAAAGACGGTTTTATCACTGATTATCAGGCCAAAGGTGCCACCACTTTTGGCTCTGTCGTCAATGAAACTTTTAAAGTCGAAAACGGCACTGCAAGCTGGAGCACCGGCAAAGAACACGGCAGCGCCAAATACAGCCAAAACGCGCTGTATCTACCGGTCGACGGCACACCGCAGCTGGCCACAGTAGCCATCGCAGCCATGGCAAAAAGCGGCAAAAACAGCCTGCCGCTGCTGCCAAGCGGCACTTTGCAACAGCAAGTCGCCGGTGAACTCGGGCATCGGGTCGTCCTTGGCGCTTGCCGGCGTGGATGGTGCCAG
>CBFGPY010000846.1:0-1652 GCA_965650755.1 uncultured Chromatiaceae bacterium
GCTGATGCCAGCAAGCTGTGCTAAAGCCTCGCCGGAATGTGTTTTACCGTCAGATAGTTGCTGAATTAGTTGCCGTTGTAAGGCCAGCGTTTGTGGCTGTTGCTTAGCACCCATGTAGCATCCTTACTTCCGGCTCTAAGCAGATGCCAAAGCGCTGTTGTACTGTCGCGATAATCAAACCCATCCATTGTTCAAGCTCTGCAGCTGTGCCATGTCCATAATTCACCAGCACCAGAGGCTGCAACTCATAACAACCGATATCGCCCAAACGTTGCCCTTTAAAACCAGTCTGTTCTATTAACCAGGCTGCCGCAGTTTTAATGTGGCCGTCTGCTTGTGGGTACGCCGGCATCTGCGGATGCCGCTGTTTCAAGCAATTAAACTGCTCAACAGTGAGCAAAGGGTTTTTAAAAAAGCTTCCACAATTGGCCAGAACCTGCGGATCCGGTAACTTACTGCGGCGCACCTGCAGCACAGCCTGGTACACATCACTGACGCTGCAATCTGCTGACAGGTGGTCGAGTCCCTTGTAACTCAGCTTTGGAGTGCCTACCGTATGAAGTGTTAAACCGACCGCAACGATAATCCCTTTACCTTCCAGCTCGCGTTTAAAGATACTGTCCCGATAGCCAAATAAGCACTCGGCGTTACTAAGTCGCTGAACTTGCTGAGTATGCCAATGGAAAAAATCGACGTACTCGCAGACATCGGTCAACTCAACGCCATAAGCACCGATATTCTGAACTGGTGCAGCTCCGACTGAGCCTGGGATTAATGCGAGGTTTTCCAGGCCCCACCACCCTTGATTGACGGTATAGCTGACCAATTCATGCCAGTTTTTGCCGGCTTCGACATGTAACAGCATACAGTCTTTGTCCGGTGTTTCAGTTACAGACTTTGCGATGTAACGCAGAACTGGTCGCTGCATGTCTGTCATGAAAATGCTATTGCTGCCCTCACCGAGGAGTAGCGGCGCTTTTGCTGCATCGATTTGACGAAGGTCCTCTTCAGTCTCACACAGCAACACTTCCTGCAAAACTGCGGGTAACCGGAATGATGAATAGAGGCGGGCATCCTGCTGCAGCAGCTTTCGCATGGTAAACACTCAACAACCTAAAAGGTGCTATTGTAATGCAAGCGCGCAGCCGGCAGAAATATAGTTACAGCCAACTTTTCAGCATAGCAACGACAGAGCGGCCTAAGGCACTGTGGTCATAGCCACCTTCCAGGCACGCCACGATCCGACCATGAGCATTTTGTTGCGCTATTGTTTTCAGTTGCTGTGCAATCCAGGCGTAATCAGCTTCATGCCATTTCAAATTTGCCATTTCGTCTTCATAGTGCGCGTCAAATCCGGCGGAAACCAATACCAGTTCCGGCGCAAATTCGGCGATTTTCTCCAGCCATCTTGTGGTGACGCCCTGCCGAAAAGTCGAGCCATCAGAGCCTGCGGCTAACGGCAGCTTCAGGATATGAGGTGTTTCAGTCAGATCAGGGTGTGGATAAAATGGATATTCGAATGATGAGCAAAATAATATGTGTGGGTCATTTTTGACTATTTGCTCAGTGCCATTGCCATGATGCACATCAAAATCAAGTATCAGGATACGGCTCAGATGATATTGCTGCAGCGCATATTTTGCAGCGACTGC
>CBFGPY010000847.1:0-1649 GCA_965650755.1 uncultured Chromatiaceae bacterium
GAGTGGTAGATGTGAGCCGCAAGTTGTCAGCATTCAGTTAAGTAGTTGCTAATTCTTCGCATTCAGCTTAATCTGCGTGCCCCTTTTTGCTTTTGCGCCGCAACAAAGGGTTGGTTTGGCCATATTGCTGAAAAAAGCAGCGGTCAGTGCAGACTGAGTATCAACAGTTTCCGCTTCAGCTATGGTTATCGTATCTGCTGTGAGTCCACTGGCTTGCAGATCTTGCGCTGTAGAGGTTCGACCATGAAAAAAGCAGTGATTCTGGTTTTAGATAGTTTTGGCATCGGCAGTGCGCCGGATGCCGATAAATTCGGTGACAGTGGTGCTAATACCTTTGCCAGCATTGCAAGGGCGTTTGCGAACCATAAAGGCCGCCAGCTCCAGGTGCCGAATCTGGCCAGACTGGGTCTGGTTAAAGCTGCATTTGCGGCTTCGTCGGAAATGGCTTGTGTAGCCGACAATGAAACCACCGTTGGCGCTTACGGCTACGCCCGTGAATTATCCAGCGGTAAAGACACACCCAGTGGCCACTGGGAAATCGCCGGCGTACCGGTGTTATTCGACTGGGGCTATTTCCACAATAAACAACAAAGTTTTCCGCAGGAACTGATCGACGAGTTGTGCCGCCGCACCGGTGTCGCCGGTATTCTGGGCAACTGTCACGCCTCAGGCACTGACATTCTGGTGAAGCTTGGCGATGAACATATCCGTAGCGGTATGCCAATTTGTTATACCTCAGCGGACAGCGTGTTTCAGGTTGCGGCCCATGAAAGCCATTTTGGCCTGGAACGCTTGTACCAGTTCTGTCAAACCGCCCGCGAATTGCTGGATGATTACAACATCGGCCGGGTGATTGCGCGGCCATTCCTCGGTGATACTCCACAAAACTATGCCCGAACCGGCAATCGTCGTGACTACTCAGTATTACCGCCAGCGCCAACAGTTTTAGACAAACTGACTGCTGCACAGGGGACTGTCGTCAGTATCGGCAAAATCGCTGACATTTATGCCCATCAGGGCATCAGCAAAGCCGTCAAAGCCAACGGTCTGGAAGCGCTCGTGGATAAAACCATCAGCGAGTATCAGGCCGCACCGGACAACAGCCTTATCTTCACAAACCTGGTGGATTTTGATCAGAACTACGGCCATCGCCGTGATCCTATTGGCTACGGCGAAGCGCTGGAGTATTTCGACAGCCGCCTGCCGGAATTGATGGCGATGTTAGAACCGGACAGCCTGATGTTATTAACGGCCGACCATGGCTGCGACCCTACCTGGATTGGCACCGAACACACCCGCGAATATGTACCTGTGCTGTGTTACGGTCCGCAAATCAAAGCCGGCGCTTTGGGCGAGCGAGCGAGTTTTGCAGACATGGGCCAGACGCTGGCGGACTATTTTGCGCTGGATGCGATGGCTTATGGCCAGTCATTCCTGAAGCAAATGCATTAAATTTCAACCATTTATAAGAGAAAAAATTTAATATGACCACTCCACATATCCACGCCGCTGCCGGCGCTTTTGCTGAAACTGTATTGATGCCGGGTGATCCGCTGCGCGCCAAGCACATTGCCGATACTTTCCTGACGGACGTGCAGTGCATCAACACGGTACGCAATATGTACGGTTTTACTGGTAAATATCAGGGT
>CBFGPY010000848.1:0-1649 GCA_965650755.1 uncultured Chromatiaceae bacterium
TGGGTACCACGTACGGCTCTCGCACTGCCTTGCATAAGCCGGCCACCGCGTGGTGCCAAACTGCTGCAAAAACAAACACCAAACGTCAACACGCCCTATAAAACGATAACAATCAATTGCGGGATCCCTATGACCTCATCACATGACGTGCTGGCTGGCCAGAAACAATGGCTGGGCCATCCGGTCGGACTCTTTGTCTGCTTTTTTACCGAAATGTGGGAACGTTTCGCTTTTTATGGCCTGAAAGCACTGCTGTTTCTCTATCTGACACAACATCATCTATTCAACGACAAAAACGGTTATTTGCTGCTGGGTACTTATGCCGGCCTTGCTTACGCATTGCCGGTGGTGGGCGGACTGCTCGCCGATAAATATCTCGGTATGCGTAAAGCGGTCACTTTTGGCGGCGCATTGATGGCCATTGGCATGTTAGGCATGGCATACAAAGGTACGCAGGCCAGTGCCGAAGGCGGTGCCGATTTACTGGCGCTACAGGTGATGTACGCCTCATTAGCTTTGGTCGCTGTGGGCGTTGGTTTCCTCAAACCGAATATCTCAACCATTGTTGGCCGGCTTTATACCGACAATGACCCGCGTCGCGATTCAGCTTTTACGCTGTTTTACATGGGCATCAATTTGGGCGCAATTTTCTCCAGTTTGTTTGTCGGCTGGATTGGTATTGCCTACGGCTGGGAGTATGGCTTTGGCTCGGCCGGCGTTGGTTTGTTACTGGGTTTAGTGGTGTTTTTAAAAGGCACGAAACACTTCCACGGTCAGGCCGAACCGGCTAATCCGGCGTTGCTGGATGACAAAGTCGCCGGCGTGCGCCGTGAAACGCTGATCTATCTGCTGGCGCTGGTTGGCGTTGCAGTGGTACAGCAAATTCTGCAGACCAGTATCGATTTCGGTGCTTTAGGCGCATTGCTTGGCATGGCGCCTGGCGCGGAAATTACCGCCACTGAAGTGGTTGCTGTGGCGCTGACGCTGGTGCTGATGGTCTGGTGGTTTAAGTTTATCTTTATTCAGTGCAACGCGCTGGAACGTGCCAACATGATTATGCTGATGGTGCTGACCGCGATTTCTGCCGTGTTCTGGGGATTGTACGAACAAACCTACGGCAGCTGGCTGGCGTATTCAGACCGGGTGATGGAAAGCCCAACTTTTGATTTGGGTTTATTCAGCTTCGCTTTTAATTCGTCGCAACTGACCTTTGTCGCATCATTTTTTATTGTATTGCTGGCTTTCCCGTTCGCCTGGTTATGGCCCTGGCTGGACCGTAAAGGCTGGAATCCATCCGCACCGAACAAGTTTGGTATCGCGCTGCTCTGCGCTGGCCTTGCCCATTTTATCCTGCAATATGCCGCCTTGAACCCGCTGGAGAGCGGTCTGGCCGGTTTCTGGTGGTTTATTCTGGCGTATTTCGTGCTGGTGATTGGTGAAATGGCGTTATCACCGATTGGTTTGTCGGCCGTCACAGCGTTATCAGTGGCCCGTGTCGTCAGCCTGATGATGGGTGTCTGGTTCCTGGCTTCTGCTTTTGGTGAAATGATTGCCGGCCGTTTTGGCGCTTTAGCTTCAATGCCGGCCGGCACTGTAGTGCCTGATGCGCTGAATATCTATGCCGAAGTGTTTGCCATCCTGGGCTGGGT
>CBFGPY010000849.1:0-1646 GCA_965650755.1 uncultured Chromatiaceae bacterium
CATGAATTTTTCCGAACGAGTGGTGATCGATACCGCAACGCAGCCATGGCAACCAAGCCCGATGGCGGGCGTGCAGCGTAAGCCTTTGTCGCGCGGTGGCGAAGAGTCCGGCCATGCCACGAGTTTGGTTTGTTATGCACCAGGCTCAAGCTTTAAGTCCCATCCGCATCCCGGCGGGGAAGAAATTCTGGTGCTGGATGGTGTGTTCAGTGATGAACACGGTGATTATGGCCCCGGCAGTTATCTGCGTAATCCGCCCGGCAGCCAGCATGCGCCTTTTAGCCGCGATGGCTGCACTTTGTTTGTCAAACTACATCAGTTTGCGCCGGGCGATCAGGCCACTGTACGGATTGATACCCAAAGTGCCGAATGGTTGCCTGGCCATGGCGGGTTACAGGTGATGCCTTTGCATAGTTTTGAAGGCGAACACACCGCGCTGGTACGCTGGCCGGCAGGCGAAGTATTTATGCCGCATCGCCATTTTGGTGGCGAAGAAATTCTAGTGTTAAACGGGACTTTTTGTGATGAATTCGGCGAATATCCGGTGCTTAGCTGGCTGCGCAGCCCACATCTGAGTCAGCACACCCCTTTTGTCCGTGAACAGACGTTGATTTTGGTGAAAACCGGCCATTTGCCGCTACTGTGAGATGCAGTATCGGACTGCAGAAACAAAAAAGCCGCAGTCTGTGCTGCGGCTTTTGCTACTAAAGTCAGGCCTGGCGACGACGCCAGAACAGGGCTGCGGCAGCAATAGCCAGCAATGCACCTGTTGGGCCGGTCGGCACCGGGTTGGTGTTGATTTGTGGTGGTAATTCAGTGATTTGCACATCATCAATAAAATTACCGACAGTGCCTGCGGTGCCGGAGGTGGTATTGCCGGCAGTAAAATAACCAGTAAACAGACGCCATTCGCCAGTCACATGGTCAGTCATAATTTGATTCAAATCGGCAACACTGACACTGAAAGATTCGTTGCTGTTGGCGCGGGCACGGTAAGCAAAACTGAGCTGGTAACGGGCACCGCTGACGGTATTAAAGGTTTGGAAAATTGACCAGTTACCGCTGTTATTGCCGTGGGCGTTTAACTCGATAAACTGCTGGCCGCTGTATGCCTGAACACCGGCATAACCACGCCAAATCTCCAGATTGCTGCCATCCCAGCCATTGACCTGATCTGCACCAAACCAGCGCCAGCTGTTGTTGCCAATCACATTGTCTTCAAAATTACCATTGGTGATCACAGATGCCTGCGCTGAAGTACCAGCCAGTGCCAAAAATAACGCGGAAATTGCAGCCCATTTCATACAACACAGTCCTCTGTACAACCTGAAAGAGGCGCGCATGCTAGCAGTTTGTTTTAGGTCTGACCAGTATGTTTTTTATCCATTTCATAAGTCATTGACCTGATTGTTTTTTAAACGCTTGAGGCAGTCACAAACACAAACGATAACCTACCCCGGCTTCAGTTTTCAGGTAATGTGGCGCTGTCGGGTCGTCGCCGATTTTCTGCCGTAAGTGGCTGACGACAATACGTAAATAGTGCGTATCCTCACCGTGGCTGGGGCCCCAGATTTGCTCCAACAGCTGTTTTTGCAGCACGACTTTGTGCACTTGCTGCGCTAAGGCCGCCAGCACGGCATATTCTT
>CBFGPY010000850.1:0-1644 GCA_965650755.1 uncultured Chromatiaceae bacterium
TGCCAGTATCGGTATCACCATAGCGCCGCAGGATGCTGACGAAGAAGAGATGCTGCTCAAACATGCCGACCTTGCCATGTATGAAGCCAAAGCGCGCGGCAAAAACACTTATCACTTCTTTAGTCAGGAACTGAACGACGCCGCCAATGACCGGCTACAAATTGAAAACCAGCTGCGGGAAGCCATCCGCGAACAACAATTCCTGCTGTATTACCAGCCAAAAATCGATATCCGTACCAACGAAGTCAAAGGCTATGAAACGCTGCTGCGCTGGTTACGGCCGGACAATACGATGGTGCCGCCGCTGAAGTTTATTCCGGTAGCGGAATCAACAGGCCTGATTGTACAGATTGGTGAGTGGATCCTGTGGGAAGCCTGCCGTTTTCTGGCGCGCCAGCATGCCCGGGGCCTGCTGGTGACAGTTTCGGTCAACCTGTCGGCCCGGCAATTTATTGATCAGGATTTACCGGGCCTGGTTGAACGGATTCTCAAACGCACCGGCGCTTTGCCGGAGTATCTGATTCTGGAAATCACTGAAAGTATGTTAATGGGCGACACTGATGCGGCCATTACCCAGCTCAATGAGTTAAAACGGCTCGGATTGGCTTTATCAATTGATGACTTTGGTACAGGCTATTCTTCGCTGAGTTATCTGAAGCGTTTCCCGGTTGACGAACTGAAAATCGACCGTTCTTTTGTCAAAGATATTCCGGATGACAAAAATGATATGGACATTACTGCGGCTATCATCGCGATGGCACAGAAAATGGACCTGCGGGTCGTTGCTGAAGGGGTCGAAACTGCAGAGCAGGTGGAGTTCCTGTTGAACAACACTTGTTATCTGGTACAGGGTTATTATTTCAGCATGCCGTTGGCCGAGCAGGAACTGTCCCGCTTAAACTTCAGTGTGAACACGCAAAAGCTTACTCAAAAAACAATAACTTAATTCAGGAACATCAGAATGAAGCCACTTCGTTTATCGCTGCTCAGTGCAGCGGTTGTCTGTGCTGTTGCGCCAGCATGGGCAGATCCAACGCAGCCGCTGCAGGGCATCCGTGACAACAGTGCTCAGCTGTTGGCTTTTACCGGCGCGGTTGTCCATACCGAACCCGGCAAAACACTGACTAATGCCACTGTGCTGGTGCAAAGCGGCAAAATTACCGCCGTTGGTGCCAATTTAAAAATTCCTACAGGCTTTCGCCAGATTGATGTCGCCGGTTACCACCTGTATCCGGGTTTTATCGACTTGTATGGCCAATATGGCGTGGAAAAAGCGTCTGGGGAGCGCAGTGGCGGCCGTGACGAAGGCCCGATGTATCAGAACCCACGTAAAGGTGGTAATGCGGTCAACGCTGCCATTCATGCGGAACAGCGCTGGGCCGACAGTTTCACGCCCAATGCAGACGACGCCAAAGCCTATCAGCAACAAGGTTTTACCGTCGTACAGTCCGCGCGGCAGGACGGGATTTTCCGCGGTCAGGCCGTGGTGGCTTCAACTGGCAAAGGTTTACCGGGTGAGCTGATTTTAAAAGCCGATGGTCAGCATTTTTTGTCCTTTGACCCCGGCAGTTCCAAACAAAGTTATCCGTCATCCCTGATGGGCAGTATTGCGCTGGTGCGTCAGACGCTGGCGGATGCGCAGTG
>CBFGPY010000851.1:0-1643 GCA_965650755.1 uncultured Chromatiaceae bacterium
TAATTTACCGAACTCTGCTTTAATAGTATTCGCCATATCAATGTAATGTTGTTTGGTGGCACCGTTTAAATCCAGCGGCACTATCGCTGGTTCCGGCGCACCGCTGGCAACGATTTCATCGTAGACGGCTTCGAGTTTTTTGGTGGTTTTGCCAAGCAGGATCACGGTCGCGCCGGCCATAGCAAAAGAGAGTGCGGCCTGGCGGCCAATACCGTCACCGGCACCAGTGACTAAAATCGTTTTACCTGCCAGTTCATCTGGCTTTGCCTGGAAATTATGCATGAGAAAACAACCTGTGCAGCTGCTGAAATCGCGCGCAGAATACAGGGTTGTCGGGCTTTTTGCACCTTTCTTCAGAGAACTGCAGATTAGCCCTAGCGAATTTTTTCTGATTGGGTTAAGTTTAACTGGTCGTAGCTGTTACCAGTCTACACAAAGGAATTTTAATCTGCAGCCTAGCTAAGCTGTGGAAATATAATAAAAAATCAGGACACGGGGAGAACGTATGAAGAAGCTTCTGATTAGCCTGGCAGTGACCAGCGCGCTTGGGCTGACCGGCTGTGGTGGTGACTCACTGAACGATATCAAACAAGATACGGCAAATAATGACCAGGTTCTGGTCCCGGCCAGTCGTGTCGTGTTTGATCCGACAGCCAGTAAAGTATCTGTGCCGAACGACTTGTTATTCCAGGGCACCACAGATGGCACCTTAGTGATGCCGGGTGAAGCTGCCGCCACGCCGAATTATACAGACCCACAAACCGCATTAGGTGCGCTGGACGGCTGGTCAACGCAGAACCCTTTTAGTATCGAACTGGCTTTTGCCGGTGGTGTCAGTCTGGATGCTGCCAGTGCGGCACGCCCTGATTCAGTGCGTCTCGTTGAAGTGTTAATGGGCGACCCGGCTTCAACTGATGCTTCTTGCCGTACAGTACCGCGTGGCGTGGCTTGTAAAGCTGTAGGCCAATTGACTTACGGTCAGGATTTTGTGACTAAGGCCGTTGGCAATAATGTCGCGGTGATCCCATTAAAACCATTAAAACCAGCGACTACTTATATTCTGGTGCTGACGAATAATCTGAAAGATTCTGAAGGCCGCAGTGTGTTGCCATCTACCACTTACGAGCTGGTGAAGCAGGATCTGGCAACGATGCCACTCGGTTCTGAAGCGCAACGCGCGCTGCAGGGCGTGATCAATAGTTTCGAAAACGTGGTCTCGACCCAGTCGATTGCAAAAGAGTCGATTATTTACACCGCAGCAATTACCACACAATCAACCGCGAACGTGCTGGCCACCGTGAAACAACTGATGCTGCCAAGCGCGCTGAATGGCAATACACCGCCGAAAGTCGTGGTACAGAATACCGGTAAACTGGTGTCAGATATTTTATTCCCGGGTGCAACTATTCCGGACAATCCGGCAGATCCGCGTTTTGCCTTTAAACTGGCACAATATTATGCCGGGACTATCAGCCTGCCATATTATCTGGGTGTATCTACCGCGACAGCTCCTACAGCTGCGCTGAATACGCGCTGGACTGGTCGTTGTGACAGTGGTGCTATGATTGCGGCATTAACAGATGCACAAAAAACGGCACTGGAAGCAGGTATCTCTACACCGGCACAAATGCAAAACGATGCAA
>CBFGPY010000852.1:0-1642 GCA_965650755.1 uncultured Chromatiaceae bacterium
TTCCATGGTGTAGCCAGGTTTGACAAAATACAGGCTGACCTGATCATAGTCCGGAATAGTGTTGACGGCGTTAAACACAAAGTCATAGACCTGCGGTGTTTTGGAGTCTGTCACGGTAATGGCGGCTGCTTTGGCGTTGGCGTCCAGATAAAACACTACGGATTTCACTGCGCCCTGACTTAACGTCATCAGACCGTTACGCATCACCAGCGTACCTTTGTCATCGGTCAGACTCACCCGGTAATCACCGGCAACCACTTCGGTATAAGCACTTAAGGTATCGATTGGCAGTTTGGCGATAGCCGGCGTCGCGGTCAGATCACCGAGGAAAACACTGCCGGTGCCGGTATCATTGATCGAGTTGTAAATGCGGAACTGGGCATTGCTGGTGATATCTTCCAGCGTGGTGACTGTCGTGGTATTGCCAACCAAATCCAGTGCCAGCTTGTTGTTGGCAGAAGGGCCGGTTGCACTTCTGAGCACCAGCAGATATTCGGTTTCGTAACTCAAAGTCACAGCATCAGATTTGAATAACACGGTTTTGTCGCCGCCTTTGGTGACGTAAAAAATGTAACTGCCGGTATCGTAAGTCTGGAACTGGGTCAGGCCTTTAAAGCTGGCACTGTTAACCAGCTTGGCGTCGGAAAAGGCCTGATCGTCTTCTGAAATGTATAGGTCGTAGCTGTTGCTGTTGTTGACCAGATTTAACATGGCAACTTTGAACTGGTCGTCTAATTCATCATCACGGGTGAATTTAAAAGTCAGCAATTCAGGGCTGTTAAAATCACCCAGCATGGCTAAAAAGGTTTTTTCGCCATCGGCTAAAGTGACTTTGTCGCTGCGCACGGTCGCGGTCTCGCCGCTGGCTGGCGTCCAATTCAGTTCTAAATCATAACTGCCGCCTTCCATCGTCACCAGACTGGTGGCATCGGCAAAAACGGCAGAACCGATAGCAATTTCATCGTCATCTGCTTCTATCAGCTGCAAAGTGGTGCTGGCACTGTTGGCTGAGCCGTTATAAAACTGGATATATGAATCCGGGTAAGTATCTGAACCACTATCGTCTGAACTGCCGCCACAAGCGGTCAAAGTAAGGCTGCTGATGGCCAGCGCCAGGATACGGAATGTCGACATAACTGCTCTCTATTGACAGGAAAACCGGGGTTTAAACGCGCCAATAGGAGCAGATTTTTTAAGTTAAGTTTCTGATTTTACCGAGCTTTACCGCCCTTAATTTAAGTTTACACAATCAGCCATCAGCTTAATTTTCAATGACATTTTCCTCGTGTTGCTGCAGCGCCCACAGCGTGGCGTAGCGGCCTTGTTGCGCCAGCAACTCTGTATGGCTGCCACTTTCCACCAGTTGGCCTTGCTCCAGCACCAGAATGCGGTCGCAATCCACCACAGTGGATAACCGGTGGGCAATAACCAGGGCAGTATGCTGACGCGAGGCGGCGCGGATCGCTGCCATCACAGCCTGTTCGCTATGACTATCAAGGGCAGAAGTCGCTTCATCAAAAATCAGCAACGGGCTGCGTTTCAGTAAAGCCCGTGCGATAGCGATGCGTTGTTTTTCCCCGCCTGAAACTTTGAGACCACGCTCGCCGACCAGCGTGGCGTCGCCCTGTGGCAGCTGACTGAT
>CBFGPY010000853.1:0-1642 GCA_965650755.1 uncultured Chromatiaceae bacterium
ACCACACAACTGGATCTGGGTTATTTGTTTAAAAACGCAGGCACCGAATGGTCAGCATCGGCTTTTTACAATGAAATCAGTGATTACATTCTGGTTGATTACAGCAACATGATGAAAGCCAACGGTTTTGTCAGAAACGTTGATGCCAGCAGCTACGGCGCTGAATTTGGCGTACAGCGCAAGTTTTCTCACCACTGGCAAGCTGACGCGACACTGGCATACACCCGGGGCGACAACGACACCGACGGCACAGCGCTGCCGCAAGTTTCACCGCTCGAAATCAAACTGGGTCTGAGCTATGCGCAGGATAACTGGTCGGTCGGTTCCTTGTTACGTATTGTTGATGCGCAAAGTCATTTCGACCGGGACAAAGGCAATATTGTTGGCAAAGATTTGGGCGCAACACCGGGTTTTGCTGTGCTGTCATTAAACGGCAGCTGGCGTCCGCTAGCAAGCTTGCTGCTAACTGCCGGCGTCGACAACCTGCTTGACCGTACTTATGCCGAATTTGTCAGCCGCGCTGCCGGCAACGGCATGGGAGGCAGCATCCCGGGGTATGTCCAGACGTTACGCGTCAACGAGCCAGGCCGCACCGCCTGGTTAAAAGCGCAGTGGAACTGGGATGGTAATTTCTAATGAAAACGCTGCATCACTGGATACTGGTTGGTAGTTTAACGCTGTTAGCTACGCATGTTGCCGCACAGCAGCATCCGGCCGCAAGCCAGGCTGTTGCGGGCACGGATTTGCAGCAAATCCACAGCTTTATGCAAGAAACCTGGCACAGCGCCGAGCACCCGTTAAAGCTGGGACCGGCGCATATCTCAGGTGATTTGGCTGTAGCAGACTGGTGGCATCAAGGGAAGGGGGGCCGCGCGGTGTTTAAGCGCAGCAATAAGCAATGGCAACTGATCCTTTGTGGCGGTGCCGGCATTTTGCAAAGCGCTTTATGGCAGCATTTGGGGCTGACGCCGTCAGCTGCGGATGATTTTGTCCGAGCGATCGGCCGTGCCGAACAGAGTGTCAGTGCAACGGATAAGGCGTTGCTGGACGCCTTTGGTGCAACTATCAAACTGCATGGCGGGCATGAACCGCAGCATTAAATCTATAGCCGCAGCAGTCGTTACTCACGCTGCCTGAAGCGCTTTAGTGCGCATTTGCCTGTGCTTGCCATTCCCCCGGCAAACACAGGCGCTCATCAGCTATATTCCCGGTCGCGGAAACAAGTGACAGGGAAAGTGTTCCGGGAGTTTGCCGTGCTCGTTGAAAATATTGTCTTTGTCCTGCGTTTATTTTTCCTGGTGTCACTGCTCACCGCATTGGTCTATACCATCGCACCGGCGGAATCAGGACGTGATGCATTCGAGCAACAAATTGAAGCAGGATTCTTTGTGTTTGCCGCAGCAGTTGGTTTGATTATGCTGACTATCCTTTAATCGCCAATACAATAAGTGGCGTTTTTGTTGCGTGATAACAAATCTATGGGTGAGGGCGGCGAACTGTCTGAACGGTCGTTGCATACACTGGCAGTCTGATGACAATCACTTCAAACTGGCGGCAAGTAACAGCCAGCGGTTATAGTAAAAATAGATTTTTGCTACAGAGAGCATCATGTGTGGCCGGCTGAATGTAACTGATAATCCGA
>CBFGPY010000854.1:0-1639 GCA_965650755.1 uncultured Chromatiaceae bacterium
CGCCATCCGCAGCGTCGCGGCCAGCTCACGCCGGTCAAACGGTTTGACCAGATAGCCATGCGGAAAGCTGCGCTCTGCTTCCTGTAACACGGTTTCGTCGCAATAAGCGGTCAGAAACACAATAGGCACATCCAGCTGCTGTTTCAGCAAAACCGCCGCTTCAGTGCCGGTCATAGCGCCTGCCAGGCGAATATCCATCAACACCAGATCCGGTTTTTGCCTGAGCGCAGTCGACACCACGTCTTCCCCGCGTGACACTGTCGCCACCACCTGATGCCCGAGATCCTCCAGCATATTTTTTAAGTCCAGCGACACGACAAATTCGTCTTCTACTATCAAAACACTGCTGTTCATCGCGCCTCCTTCTGCGGGAAAAAACGAATGCGGTAACAGGTGCCGCCATTACGCTGTAACTCCAGCTCGCCGTTCAGCTGAGCAATAAATGCCGGGATCAGCTGCATGCCCATCGAAGCCCCGTTGCCCAGCTGCACGGCCGCAGGCATACCGATACCATCATCGCTGACTTCCAGCTGATAACGGCCATCCGGCAACGCCTGCAGCGCCAGACTGACCTGGCCACGCACCTGCATGTTGCCATCCGGCCCCGGTGTGGCCACAAAAGCATGTTTCAGGCTGTTCGTGACCACTTCATTCACCAGCAGGCCACAGGGAATGGTTAACTCCAGCTCCAGCAACAACGCCTGATCCAGCCCGCTGTAGCTGAAGCGGATCTGGCTGGTCGGCGCCAGCGTCTGCTGAATGAGCCGGCATAACTGTTCCAGATACACCGCCAGCGGCACAGAACTGAAATTGTGATTTTCGTACAACAGCTGGTGGGTCAGCGCCATGGTACGCACCCGCATCTGACTTTCGGCAAAAGCCTGTTTCAGTTCAGCCGGGGCGTTGCGCGACTGCAGGCTGAGCAGGCTCGACATCACCTGCAAATTGTTTTTCACCCGGTGATGCACTTCATTCAGCAGCGCTGTGCGCTCAGCCAGCAAAGTGGATTTGTCATGGACAATTTGTTGCAGATTCTGCTGTACGGCTTTGGCATCCGTGACGTCAGTGACAGTCGCCAGCACTGACACTTTGCTGTCGCCTTCAAGATAGGTCAGGCCGATTTCAACCGGAAACAGACTGCCGTCAAAGCGCCTGGCAAACAGTTCTTTTAACTCCGCCATGGGTCGGGTTGATGGGTTTTGCAGATATTGCTGCCGGCTGTGATGGTGGCCGCCGATTTTGTCCTGCGGTACCAGCATTTCAATCGGCTGGCCAATCATTTCGTGCTGTTGATAACCGAACATTTCCAATGCCCTTTTATTCACCAGCGAAATATGGCCATAACGGTCGACCGAGATCAGGCCGTCAGCAACACTGTCAAACACCCGGCGAAACCGCAGTTCGCTGTCGATCAGTTGCTGCTCAGAGGATTTACGGTCGGTGATTTCAATGCCGGACGGGATCAGATTGCAGATATTGCCGTCGGCGTCATACATAGGTGCCAGCATAAAATCGACATCAATAATGCCGTGCTGCATCCGGGCCCGCACATCAAAACGACTGACAATGCCAAGCTGTGCGCGCTGCACCGCCTGGCGGATCTGCTCAACGACTGCCGGATCATGGGTCCACCAGAAAC
>CBFGPY010000855.1:0-1636 GCA_965650755.1 uncultured Chromatiaceae bacterium
TCAACGGTGTGCTGGCAGATGTGGACACCGCAATGAATTTGTCTGAAGCGCTGAATAACAGCTCCATCGCTATTTCAGGTGTCATTGATGTCATCAGCAATATCGCTGGTCAAACGAATTTGCTGGCATTAAATGCCGCCATCGAGGCTGCCCGCGCCGGAGAACAGGGCCGCGGTTTTGCCGTAGTGGCTGACGAAGTACGTAAACTGGCCTCGAAGACACAGGAAAGCACCGAAGAAATCAAAACCACAGTACACAAATTGCAGCTGCTGGTTACCGAGTCAACCGAAGCAATCCGTCGCGGTCGCCAGTCAGCGGACAGCTCAGTGCAACAAACTGAAGTGGCTGAATCAGTATTCAGTCATCTGATGAAATCATCGTCAGAAGTGAGTGGCATGTCGCTGCGCACCGCAGCGGCGACCGAACAACAGTCACAGGTATCGGAAGAAATTAACCGTAACTTGCATCAACTACATGACCAATCCGTTGTCGCAGAGCAAATTGCTGATCAGAACTATCTGCTGATCAATGAGCTAAAAGGTGTCGCTGAGCATTTAACCGGGCTGGTTGGCCGGTTTAAGGTGTAAGTTCCGCCGGAACTTCACATTGATGCAGCTGTAAAAACAGCGTTACTACAGTGCGGACATGGCCGGGGAGGTCGGCCGGTTTACGTTTAGGGGCTTGCTGAAACAGCGTGCGCAGCATGTCCATACCAACCAGCATGCCGTATAACAGCTCAGCGCTGAAATCCGGTTGCGGACAGTGAATAAGACCGAGCTGGTGCACTTGCGCCAGCCAGGCTTCTACCTGAATGCAAGTGGCGACCGGACCCAGTTCATACATCCGTTCACGCAGGTCGGCCGGAATATCCTGATGCCCCTGCAGGGTTTTCATCAGGCACAGATGATCTTCACTGAATAAATATTGCAGCAAACGCAGGCTGAAGGCTTCAAGCGCGGCAAAAGCCTGAGCTGCGTTTTGCACAGACCCACTGAAACTTTCGACAAAAAAGTCCGACTGCGCCCGCAGCACGGCTTCAATCAGCAGATTGCGGTTACCAAAGCGTGAGTACAAAGTCGCCTTAGACACCCCGGCTTTGCCGGCTACCGCTTCCATTGTCAGCGCACTGGCGCCTTCAAATAACAGGATTTGCCGCGCCGCCTGCAAAATAGCGATATCCTTAGTACGATCAACTGGCCGGCCGCTGGAAGCAGCGCCTGTAGACGTCGATGTGGTAGGGCCGGAAGTGCTGGTCATCATTTTACTCTTGTTTATTGAACACATCCGTTCAATAATACATTTCTGAACGAAGCCGTTTAATAATACCAGACTCTACCTGAGGTGGCCATGTTACGTCCTATCCCGCTGCTTGCACTCGTCTCACTGCCGTTGTTTCTGGCCGCTTGTTCCGACCCGGCCGCTCAAACCGCAGGCCCGGCTGCGCGCGTGGTGCTGACAGCACCGCTGCAGCAGGTGACCCAGTCGAGCCTGACCCTGACCGGCGTAGTACGGGCCCGCAATGAAGTGCCGGTGGCGTTTCAGGTCAGCGGCCGCATTGCCGAGCGGCTGGTCGAAGCCGGTCAACAAGTGAAACAAGGTCAGCTGCTGTACCGGCTGGACCCAAAGGATTTAGCCG
>CBFGPY010000856.1:0-1632 GCA_965650755.1 uncultured Chromatiaceae bacterium
GCAAACTCAGCTGGAGACATTACGAGAGCAGTATTATCTCGGTTTATCCGGTCGGGACGGCAACAGCGAAAACGCCGATTTTTTCTGGGGGGACCCGGTGTTGCAGGGCTTACCTTCGGTCTATGCCAACATTCGTCTGCCCAATGGTCAGTGGCGCTTACATGCATTTCCAAAGCAACGCTTGCCGCTGTTTGCCGGTTTGCCGCCGCTGCTTCTGCCTATCGGTTTGTTGTTGAGCCTGATTTTAACCATTGGCCTTTATGTCTTATTACGTTTGTCACAGGAACGGCAACAGGCGCTGCAAACGGTGGCCTGGCAGGCGAGTTTTGACCCGCTGACCGGGCTGGCAAACCGTTCGGTCTTGTTGGGGCAACTCGACCTCATGCTGAAACAGGCGAGGGCACAGAGTGGCAAATTGGCCGTGCTGAGTCTTGACCTCGACGAATTTAAACAAGTAAACGAAAGTCTTGGCCACCCGGTTGGCGACCAGTTATTGCAGCTGGTCGCGGAGCGTTTACTGGAGCAGTTGACCGGGCCTGAACTGGTCGCCCGCTCAGGTGGGGACGAGTTTGTCCTGGTGGTGCCAGAGCATGGCCAGCCGGAAGCGGTGGAGCAATTCTGCCAGACGCTGCTGAATGCTTTTCATGCGCCTTTTATGGTCAATGGCACTCCGTTGTCTATTTCAACCAGTATTGGCGTGGCGATGTACCCGAATGACGGGCTGTTGGCCATCGACCTGCTGAAGCACGCAGACCGCGCTATGTATGCCGCCAAACACCTGGGGCGCAATACCTTTCATTTCTATGACGCCGGCATGCAAAAAGAAGCGGACCACTTCGTGCATTTGCACCACGAAATTATTAAAGGGATAGAACAGCGCCAATTTTTCCTGATGTATCAGCCGATTTATGATGTCGTGAAGCAACGTTTCAGCAAGGCCGAAGCATTGGTACGCTGGCAGCATCCGGAGCGTGGGCTGATCCCGCCGTTTGATTTTATCCCGGTGGCTGAACGGACCGGCGCAATCAGACCACTTGGGCAATGGATTTTGCAGCAGGCCATCGCTGATATGCAGTTGTTCGGGCAGATAGGCTTGCAGTTGCAAATTTCAGTAAATCGCAGCAGCCAGGAATTTAATCAGGCGAAGTGTGCTGAGGACTGGATGGCAATGTTGGCCGCTGCCGGACTTGCTCCAGAGCAACTTATTCTCGAAATCACTGAATCTGTGTTTATGGATAAAGTGTCGGTACAGCAGGCCAATGTGTTAAGCCTGCATCAGCAGGGCGTGCAGCTGGCCATTGATGATTTTGGCACTGGTTATTCGGCACTGAATTATCTGAGCCGTTATCCGGTTGATTTTATAAAAATTGATAAGAGTTTTATCAACCTGATTGCTGAGCAGGATAAAGCCCGCGCTTTAGTAGCTGTGCTGATTAACATGGCAAAAGTGCTGAATGTTCAGGTGGTGGCCGAAGGCGTTGAGACTGCTGAACAGTTCAGTGTGTTGCAGCAACTCGGCTGTGATTTTATTCAGGGTTATTATTTTTCGCGGCCCCTGGCAAAAGCCGATTTGATTTCATTAGTGCAGAAGCCGGTCCTGTTGCCATGATCGACAATCCCTGTGTGCGCAAT
>CBFGPY010000857.1:0-1631 GCA_965650755.1 uncultured Chromatiaceae bacterium
GGCGGCGGTTTCCCAACGTCACGCGGTGCCTCTACTGCAGTGGAATTTGAACGTCAGGCCAGCAAAATTGTTGCCGCGTTAAGCAGCATTAATGCCGATGTCGTCGGTCTGATGGAAATTGAAAACGATGGTTACGGCAGCCAGAGCGCCATCGTGGATTTAGTCAGCCGACTGAATCAGCAGCTGGGTGCTGGTACTTACCAGTATGTCCAGGTGCCAGGCACCACGCAGCTGGGTACCGATGAGATCAGTGTGGGCATGTTATACAAACCAGCCAAAGTGACGCCGGTAGGTAATGCCGTCACCACCAGCGCCGGTGTATTCGGCTATGGCAATCGCCAGCCACTGGTACAAACCTTTAAGCAAAGGTCTAACAATGAAGTCTTCACTTTCGCCGTGAACCACTTCAAGTCAAAAGGCAGCTGCCCAAGCGGCTCTACCAATCCTGACCGTGATTTCAAAGACGGCCAGAGCTGCTGGAACGCGACACGCGTTCAAGCCGCTACTGAACTGACCGCATGGCTGGCGACCAATCCTACCGGTTCTGCCGACAAAGACGTGCTGATCATGGGTGACTTAAACGCTTATGCCAAAGAAGACCCGATCGTGACACTGACCAATAAAGGCTTCGTCAATCTGGTAGAGAAATTCCAGGGCAACCGCGGTTATTCTTACCTGTTTGGTGGTGAAAGTGGTTATCTGGACCACGCCTTAGCCAGTGCGGCATTGTCGCCACAAGTCACTTACGCAATGGAATGGCATATCAATGCCGACGAAAGCACTGTGTTTGACTACAACATGGAAGACAAAACTGTACAGCAACAGGCTGACTTCTATCAGCCAACGCCATTCCGTGGTTCAGACCATGACCCGGTCGTTGTTGAACTGGCGCTGATCAATGCCAACCCTGCGGATCTGGATAAAGACGGTGACGTTGACAACAACGACATCACTTTGTTTAACAACCTGCTGAAATCAGGGGTAAAACTGGGCCTGGAATACGATTTTAACAAAGATGGTGTGGTTTCCAGCAGTGACGCCCGTGCGATGGCAACACTCTGTACTTATGCCCGTTGCGCTATCAAATAACCACTCAATCAATTGTTGTTGAAGGAATTTTATATGAAGAAGTTAATTGCAATCTTTGCCCTGTGTCTGGCTTTTGGCAGTCAGGCCGCTGTGATCAAAGTGGAACTGGATAAAGCCCAGTATCAGAAAAACGACCTGGTGCGGGCGCAAATCCGTCTGCAGGGTTATACCGACGGTCTGGCCGGTTTTAAACTGGACCTGAGCTACTGGTCTGCAGCACTGGGTTTTGAAGCTGTAACCTTTGGCCCACACTTCTCGCCGGTTGAACCAAACTTTGGTGATTACAGCAAAAATGGCAGCACCCTGACCATCAGCGAAATGAACCTGTTTGATTTCGCCTGGGATCTGGCTGGCGTACAAGGCCCGGATTTCACATTGGCAACTGTGACCTTTAAAGCCTTGGGTGGCGGCCTGCACAAGCTGTTACTGAACAATATCGAACTGACCGATGCCTGGGGTTACCAGGTTCAAGATTTCAGCGTAGACCCGGCAGCAGTCAATGTGGCAGGTCCAGCTGTGCCGGCACCGGCAACAACACTGCT
>CBFGPY010000858.1:0-1629 GCA_965650755.1 uncultured Chromatiaceae bacterium
CGGATTATTACGCTTGGTACCCACCTGCTGGAACCGGGGATGGCGGTACGGGAGCTGCAACCATGAGTTTTAACCTGTCGGTATTGGCGGTGCGCGAGCGCGCTATCACCTTGTTTTTTATTCTGCTGGCCTTTATCGGTGGCACCTGGGCGTTTTTGTCGCTGGGCCGCGCCGAAGACCCGTCTTTTACCATCCGCGCTTTAGTAGTATCGGCCTACTGGCCCGGCGCCACCGCTGAAGAAGTGCAGGCGCAACTGGCTGACCGTTTAGAAAAACGTATTCAGGAAGTGCGTAATATCCATAAAATCGACAGCCAGGTGCGCCCCGGCGCGGTCAATTTAACCATTGAATTTAAAGACTATACGCCCTCCTCCATGGTGCCGGACCTGTTCTACCAGATCCGCAAGCGCATGCAGGAAGAAGCGGCCAATATGCCGGCCGGCGCCATAGGCCCGCTGGTCAACGATAACTTCTCGGACGTGTATTTCAGTTTGTTGTCACTGACAGCGCCTGGCTTGCCGTTTCGTGAGTTAAGCCGTCAGGCCGAACAGCTGCGCGATGAGCTCAGTATGGTGCCCGGTGTGCTGAAAGCAGTGATCGTTGCCGACCGGCCAGAGCGGGTTTTTATCGATTTTGATCAAAATAAACTGGCAGCCCTCGGCATCAGCCTGCTCGATCTGCAACAGCAAATCACTGCTGCCAGCCGGATGTTACCGGCCGGCCAGCTGGAAACTCAGGGTCAGGCGCTGCAGTTCAGGCTCGACGCCCGCACCGACAGCTTCAGCGAACTGCAACAACTGCCGGTCCGGGTCAACGGTAAGCTCATCCGCTTGTCGGAAATTGCCACAGTGCAGCGCGGGTATGAAGAACCGGCGCGTTTATTGGCGCGCACCGGCGGCGATGCGGCGATTCTGGTCGGCGTGGTGATGCAACAAGGTGAAAACGGCCTGGTGCTTGGCAAAGCGCTGCAGCAAAAACTCAGCGAAATTCAGGCGCAGCTGCCGCTTGGCATGGAATTACATCAGTTAACCAACCAAGCCGAAGCCATCTCTAAAGCTGTGAATCTATTTGAAATTAAGTTTTTAGTCGCCGTACTGGTGGTGATGGCGGTCAGCGTACTGGCGATTGGCCTTCGCGCCGGTTTAGTGGTTGGCATCGCCATTCCACTGACCTTGGGCATTACCTTTTTACTGATGAAAATGGCTGATATCAACCTCGACCGGATCACACTCGGTGCGCTGATTATCTCGTTAGGTTTATTGGTCGACGACGCCATTATCGCCATTGAAATGATGATGGTGAAAATGGAACAAGGTGTGGAACGGGTGCGCGCCGCCGGCTACGCCTGGTCCGCCACGGCAGCCCCCATGTTATTCGGCACCCTGGTGACTATCGCCGGTTTTGTGCCTATTGGCTTTGCCAAATCCGGTGTCGGCGAATATACCGGCAATATTTTCTGGGTGGTGGGTTTTGCCCTGATAGTGTCCTGGGTGGTCGCAGTGACATTTACGCCATACCTCGGCGTGAAATTGCTGCCGGATGTCAAAGCCCATGCCCATGATCCTTACCAGAGCCCGTTTTACAGCAAACTACGCACTTTGGTGCTGTGGTGTATCGGTCACAAAAAGA
>CBFGPY010000859.1:0-1627 GCA_965650755.1 uncultured Chromatiaceae bacterium
ATCATCTGCTGCAATTTGCAGCCTATGGTCTGATTGCCGGATTGTGGCCACACTGATGGCACTATTTCAGAGGGATCTGTGATGAAATTTCGGATTGAACAAAAAATACTGAGTCTGACTGACAGTTTTGATATTGACGACGAAGACGGCCGGCTGGCGTTTACGGTCAAAGGTAAATTCTTCAGCATTTCCAGTAGCCAGACTATGTATGACCTGGCGGATCGCGAAGTGCTGAAAATCAAACGCAAATATCTGACTATCCTGCCGGCCTGCCGGCTGGTTGCCCCATCCGGCGAGGAATGGCTGGTGCGCAAAAAGTTCTGGCCCTTCTGGCGCGCAGCATTTTCAGTGCAAACCCCGCAAGGCACTTTAGACATTGATGGCAATCTGTGGCAACGCGAGTATCGCATCACACAAAACGATCAATTAGTGGCGCGCGTATCTAAAGCCTGGTTCAGTTGGTCAGACAGTTATGGCGTGGAGATCTACCGGCCAGAATGGGCAGTGCCGCTGCTTGGCGCAGTGATTGTGATTGACCGCATTCAGCATGCCGGCACGAACTCAGTGTTAAGTGACGACTGATCAGAAACAACGCAGCTTTTTGTCGCAATTTTGCTGCGACTGGTCGCTGTACAGCGAAGGTCTGGCGCTTCGCGCTGATATAAACAGGTTTTATTTTGCCAGAGTAGCGCACAGGACCTGTCATGTTTTATTTTCGTCTGGATGATTTACAGGGCCCCGAAATTGCTGCTTTGCTGGCAGCACATTTGGCTGATATGCAGGCGACTTCGCCCCCCGAAAGCAAACACGCACTTGATTTGACTGGCTTGCGCCAGCCAAACATTCGATTCTGGACTTTATGGCACCAGCCAACTGGATTAAAACCGGCAGAGCTCGCTGGCTGTATCGCGCTGAAACGGCTCGATGCCCGCTATGGCCTCAATCACGGGGAAATTAAGTCAACCCGGGTCGCGGATGCGTTTCGGGGGCAGGGCTGTGGTCAGCTGTTAGTCGAACATTTGCTGAAGGACGCGAAGCAGCAAGGCTTGCAACGCATCAGCCTCGAGACTGGCTCTATGGCATTTTTTCAGCCTGCCAGAACCTTGTATCAGCGCTTTGGTTTCACCGAATGTTCGCCATTTGCTGACTATGTCGAAGACCCCAATAGTGTTTTTATGCAGTTGGATCTACCGGCCGACTAAAAGCTTTGTTTACAAATTTAGTTTCGACGCCCAGAGCAATTCGGCGTAATTTAACATCCGGCGCACCGCTTACGTGGTACCGCCTTCAAGCTAAAACGACAACCGGGTACTCCGGACAACACAGAGGAACACTCCAGTGCGACATACTTTATTAGCCATTTCCATTGCTGCAGTACTGGCAGGCTGTAACCCGGCGCCAGACTCTAAAAGCAGCTCCGCCACACCGGCGCAGGCTGAGGCCGCTAAACCTGTAGAAACTGCAGCAGTACAACAGTCTGAATCAGAACGTATTAATCAGTGGTTCGAGCAAAAATACGAAGAACAATTGCAGATGAGCCCGCTGCAAATGACGTTTCAGGGCCGCAAAGATAAAAATGACCAGATTGACGATGTGACCGAAGCCGGCGAAGACAAAATGCTGGCCT
>CBFGPY010000860.1:0-1627 GCA_965650755.1 uncultured Chromatiaceae bacterium
TGGGCAAAAGCGCGTAACAGGTTCAGCGTCGCGGCGCTGTGATGATAAGCCGTCATCAGCCGGTTTGGATCAGGCTGACGTGCTGCTTCAGTAAACTCAAAACTATTGACGATATCGCCGCGATAACTCGGCAGGCTGATGCCATCGATGGTTTCCAGATCGCTGGAACGTGGCTTGGCATATTGCCCCGCCATCCGTGCGACTTTGACCACCGGGCAACTGCCGGCGAAGGTTAATACCACAGCCATCTGCAGCAGGACTTTAAAAGTGTCCCGGATCTTCGGCGCATTAAAGTTGCTAAAGCTCTCCGCACAATCGCCACCCTGCAATAAAAACGCATTGCCCTCGGCCACCTGGCCGAGCTGACTAAACAGATCACGGGTTTCCTGAGCAAAAACCAGCGGCGGATACTTATGCAGCTGTTGCTCAACCGAAGCTAATAAAGCCTGATCTTCATAATGGGGTTGCTGTTGGATCGGAAATGCTCGCCAGCTTTGAGGCGTCCAGGTAGTCACTTTAAAATTCCTATGTCAGGTGTTTGTGGATGTTAATTTCACTTGGGTTATGGCTCCACCGCACAAGGTAAAGGCAGCGCCGGCGAATTTCAACGTTTTCGCCGGATAAATTTCAATCTGGACGTATAAACGGCTATTTAATGGTCAGCCTTGCTTTAAATGCCGGACTAACTGCTGGCATGCCTGCTCAATCAGGTCAAATACCACAGCAAAGCCCCTGGGGCCACCATAATAAGGATCTGGCACTTCCTGCCATTTTGGGTATTCCGGATGGTATTGCAGCAGCAATTTCAGTTTGTGCTGATGTTCCGGCGGACAGCGACGAGTTAAATCAGCCAGGTTTTGCTGATCCATTGCCAAAATTAGGTCATAGTCTTGAAAGTCTGCTGCCAAAACCGGCCGTGATTTAATGCCTTTAAAGGAATACTCGGGTGCAGCTTTTATGCTGCGAGGGTCTGGTGCCTCACCTTTGTGCGAGGCGCTGGTGCCGGCTGATTCGACCTCGCAAACCAGACCCTGGGTAGCGGCCATCTGACGAAATACCGCATGCGCGGTCGGTGAGCGGCAAATATTTCCCAAACAGACAAACAGTATTTTCACTGGCAAGACCCTGAGATTAAACAAGTTGCGCCAGTATACGAATTTTGTGACTATTTGCCAAAGCAGTGCCAAACAAGGACTAGCCAGTGACAGATGTTTTACATACGACAGTACTTCATCAGGTGGAGCAGCAACTGAATCAGGTGATCCTCGGCAAGCCGCAGCAAATCAGACTGGCGCTGACTTGCCTGCTGGCCGGAGGCCACCTGCTGCTGGAAGATATGCCGGGGATGGGCAAAACCACGCTCGCACACGCCTTAGCCCAAAGCTTGGGGCTGAGTTATCGTCGTGTGCAGTTTACCAGTGATTTATTACCGACCGACTTAACCGGCTTTAATCTGTTTGACGCCAGGACGCAGGAATTCAGGTTCCAGCCGGGCCCCGTGTTCAGTCAGGTGCTACTGGCCGACGAAATCAACAGAGCCAGCCCGAAAACCCAAAGTGCGCTGCTCGAAGCAATGGAAGAACATCAGGTGTCCATTGATGGTGCAACCCGTGAGTTACCAGCGCCA
>CBFGPY010000861.1:0-1623 GCA_965650755.1 uncultured Chromatiaceae bacterium
CCCGTGCCGCGTCTTGCACTGCAATTGCTGGTGGAAAATGCGGTTAAACATGGCATTAGCCGCCGTCAGGCCGGCGGTTGTATCGAATTAACTGTAGAGCGGCTCGGATCACAACAGTGGCAGCTGCAGGTCAGCAATCCAGGACTGCTGCTGGCGCAACACGCGCCTGAACAGCCGCAGACCAAAGCGCCGGGCAATACCGGCACCGGTTTGGCGAATTTGCGGCAACGGCTCGCGCTGTTGTACGGTGACGCGGCCAGTCTGCAGCTACTGCAAGACGGTGACCGGGTGCGCGCCCGCATCACACTGCCGTGGCAGCCCGCCACCTTATCCGGTGCTGCAGCGCAGACATCAACACAGGAGTAACGCTGAATGCGGGTTGTCATCGTCGAAGATTCAAGGCTGGCACGGCTCGAACTGAAAGAACTGCTGCGCGCCCACCCGGAGCTCACACTGGTCGGCGAAGCGGCCAATGTGCCGGACGCGAAGCTGCTGGTCGAGCAACAACAGCCGGACCTGCTGCTGCTTGATATCGACCTTGGCGGCGACAGCGCCTTTGATTTGTTAGCGCAGCTGGTGTTTATTCCGCGCATTATCTTTACCACGGCATTTGCCGAGCATGCCCTCGCCGCCTTTGATTATCCGACGGTGGATTATCTGTTAAAACCGGTCAGCAGCGCGCGTCTGGCGCAGGCTATCGCTAAACTGCCCGGTTTGAGCGCAGCCGGGGAGCCCGTGGTTGCAGCGGAACCAGACGCTGACGCCGCCCCTGTCGTGAACGGCCCGGTGCTCGACCTCGATGCCAGCTTTTTTGTCAAAGACGGCGAACGTTGTTTTTTGCTGCGCCTGGGCGAAGTCGAATTATTTGAAGCCATCGGCAATTACAGCAAAGTCTGGGCGGGCAAGCAGGCACCGCTGGTGTACCGATCTCTAGGCAGTATTGAACAGCGCTTAGCGCCCGGGCTGTTTTTCCGCGCCAACCGCCATCAGCTGGTTAACCTCAAAGCCATCAGTGCCGTCGAACCCTGGCTCAACGGCGGGCTGTTATTAAAGCTGCACTCAGGTCAGAGCATCGAAGTGTCGCGCCGGCAAAGCAGTGTGCTGCGCCAGCAGTTAAGCCTGTAAGCAGAGAGCAAAAGAGCCTAAACAAAAAAGCGCCGCACTGTCCACACTGCACGGCGTTATTTGAGCCTTTGTCGCCTATTTTGCAGGCACTACCTTTTTGCCTTTTTGCAGTGGAAAACCCCGCATCACCAGCTGCAGTTCAGTGCCGGCCTGATTAAAACTCAGGTAAGTGAAATCACCCTGCAGATAAAAACGGCCCTCTGCTGTCGGAATTAATGTGACCTGCGGCATATCTGGTGCCTGATACACCAGTTCACTTCCTTGTTGACGGATATGATGCACTGTCCCATCAGCAAACTGATAACTACCGGACAACGCCTTTAAACGTTCTGCGTTTAGTGTAATAGCTTCAGGTTCAAAGGGTTTGCCGATGGCAATGGCAGCCAGTTTCAGCGCCAGGCTATAAGTATCCGCCTCGGCACTGTTGGCCAGCACTGTGACATACACCTGTTCCGACGGAATGCGGATGATGTAAGAAGAAAAACCCTCAATACCACC
>CBFGPY010000862.1:0-1620 GCA_965650755.1 uncultured Chromatiaceae bacterium
AACTGCAACGCCGCTTGTTGCGTAGCCCCGTTACTCAGCAGAAAGCCGGTGGCACCGCCCTGGAAAAAACTGTTGTATTTTGCCAGTTCAGGCGCTGCCAGCACCGGCGCCAGATCCAACTGCTGGCTGCCCTGATGCAGCCGGTACACCGGGGCTGCGCCGGCTTTGTCTTCGACCACCAGCTGCGACACCTGCCCGTCCTGCGTCAGGCGACAACCGAGGTAACTGAGTTCCTGCTCCGAAGTTTGCCAGTTATAGCTATTCACCTCATTACCCGTCGTCTCTTCGCCATGGCCAAACACCAAAATCTGACATTCGCTGTGCACAGTCGCAGTACCGGGCGCCTGAATATCAAAACTAAAAGTTTGCTCAGCTTTGCTGTTGTATTTATTCACGATTTCACCAGCCAGATTGACGTTGTCATGAAAAATCAGCTGAAACAACAAACCACCGCGAGCCGTGGTTTGCCATTCGGTGCCGCTGCTGACTTTCTGCATCGTTTTACCGGATAAATCCATGTTATTGAGCTGAAAAGCGCCAATTTGCTGATGCCAGGCATCGTCGGTGAAAGTCAGCACCGGGCGTTTGAGCGGCAGCAGTTGGGCTTGTTGTTCAAAACCAACCGGCAGCGGCATATCTTCTTCGGGGGTGGATTGGCAGGCAGTTAACAACAATACAGATGGGATCAGGACAGCGAATTTCAGCTTCATAACAGGCTCCGGCAGGTTAGCATCACAGAATGCTTATGATAACAGCCAGTAAACAAGTTGATATCTTTATCGCAACTGAACAATCCAACTCAGTCCAGTGTTGTGTTACTCCGTCAGCACTGCAGCCGGCGCTTGCTGATATTTAAATTGTTTCAGGATCCGCTGATAATCGCCGTTGCGCTGCAGCTCAGTTAAACCCGCATCCAGCGCATCTGCCAGTTGCTGGCTACGCGGTGAGACACGGCTGAAAGCGACATAAATATCACTGATATGGTTCAGCTGGCCTTTTTGCAAGCGGATTTGGTGCAGCGCCGGCTGTGCCAGATAATAGGCCAGCACGTCATCAAAAAAAATCGCCAGTTGCACTTTGTCGTGCTGCAATAACGAAATCAACTGCGGATGCGTCGACACTTCGACCAGCTGAAAGCGTTTTTTGTGCTGCTCAAATAAATCACCATATTCATAGCCCAAAATCACCCCAACCACAGTACCGTCCGGGATCTCGGCCACGGAGCGGTAGTTTTTCGCGACGCCATGGAAATAAAACGAAGAAGCCGCCTGAAACAGCGGCTGTTGGTGCAGCAAATAATCCCGTTCGGTATTGGTCTGGCGTGTCACATTCCAACAGGCTTCGGTTTTGCCTTGGGCTGTGTAGTGCAAAGCGCGGGCATAAGGCACAGTAATAGTTTCAATCCGGTAGCCGCTGCGGGCAAAAGCGGCGCTGACCAGTTGCGTCGATAAACCTTTGCCGTTTTCATCAGAAAATGGCGGCCAGTTGTCTTCAGCAGCAATTCGTACCGGCTGCTGTTCAGTGGCCACCTGGAGCTGTGCTGTCGCGTGCACAAAGGCTGGTGCGATAAACACCAGCCACAACAAACACTTGCACCACAGCTTTATAACCGGCATTGGT
>CBFGPY010000863.1:0-1619 GCA_965650755.1 uncultured Chromatiaceae bacterium
ATCACGCGCCATGGCGGCGGATGCGACGGAGAAGGTATCGCCGGTGGCAAAGCCAGGATCATTGACAAACATCACCACGGTTTTGCCTTTGACGTCGACATTTTTATAGTCGTTCCAGCCATACTCCGGCGCGACAATGCCATAACCGACAAACACCAGTTCGCTGTTTTTCACCTCAACCTGTGGTTGCATCCGCGTCGACCAGGCCATCATTTGCGTTTTGTAACTGAAACTGGCGGGCAGTTTATCGCCGTTGAGGGCCAGCGCAGAAACGGCGACCGGGTCGATTTGTACTACAGGTACGGCCTGGCGGTAGCTGTCTTTGGCGAAAGGCTTGAGGCCAAGACGCTGAAACTGCTGTTCGATATAAGCTACAGTGCGCTCTTCGCCGACGGTGGCCGGTGCGCGGCCTTGTAGTTCATCCGAGGCGACCTCGGCAAAGTAGCGGCCAAACGCCGGGTTAAATTCGGTTTGTGGTAAAGGGTTATCATCAGCGGCTAGTGCACTACTACTGAGTAGCAAAGCGCAAAGCGGGGTAAAAATGGAACTGCGTCGCAATCTTGTCATAAGCAACTCTCACAGCGGCTTGCTGGTGTGGGCCGGCAAGCGCAAGAACAGGGAGTTGTTATGTTGCCATGTCGCTGCGGCTTGCGCCTGTCTTTTTCGATTAAGCGATTGGTGGTGTGGATAAATGGTCAGTGTTTGACACAAACAAACAGCGCGTTGCCAGAACAACCGTCCCATGCCACCAGTTTGTCGTAATCGTGTTGCAGGATCTGCACGTCGAAGTAAGGCGCCAGCAGCTGCTGTAATTCGGCAAAAGTGACGGCGACCATCGGATGGGCGTCCTGCCAAATCTCGGTCTGGCCATTGGCTGTTTTTTCGATCCGCAGCCGCAGTTGCTGTTGCTCACCGTGACCGGGGTAAAACCAGCCGGAGCTGAACTGAAACAGGCTGTCGCCCTGACGGGCCTGATGCGACACCGCAGACTGGTTGTCGATTTGGCTTTTATCTACGGCATTAAAACAAAACACCCCGCCGGGATTCAGCGCGAGATGAGCCTGGCGGATACAGGCGCTAAGGCCGGCAATGGTTTGGCTGTAATGCAAAGAGTATAAAAAACAGGTAATGAGATCGACCGGCTGGCTGAGCTGGAATTCACACATATTCTGGCAGGAAAAAACGACTTCAGGACAGCGTTGCTGTGCCAGATCCAGCATTGGCTGATTGAGGTCAAGGCCAGCACTCTGATAACCTAAGTCGAGCAAAAAGCGGATATGCGGGCCTGTGCCACAGGCTAAATCCAGATGACGTTTGCCACCATTGCCAAAAAACTGGTCGATGCGGTGTACAGTATTGCTTTGTGCCTGATAATTGATGTCAGCGCACATCAAATCGTAATAACCGGACAAATCGGTGTAGAGGGCAGTGGTAGTCATAGCAGGTCCGGTTGGTGCAGGAAAAACGGCGCGCAGCATAGCATAAGGGGTCGCCAGCCGCGACTTGTCGCACTCAGCGGGGCGCCATACGGTTTTGCCAAAACCTGCAGGACGTATTGCCATCAGCGCGGATCACAACATTTTTAGGAGACCGGTATGAGATTTAAATTAATCTTCACG
>CBFGPY010000864.1:0-1613 GCA_965650755.1 uncultured Chromatiaceae bacterium
CTTAAGGCGTCCATTTTGTTTCAGCATAAGCAGTTCAATGGGTTTGAACCAGCAGAAAAATCTGGGGGAGAACAGAAAAAATAACCCCCGGCAGACCGGGGGTTGTCAATACCAGTCAAGTGCTTGCGTTTAAGCGCTTTGTTTACTCTGGATGTATGCATCAACCAGCGATTCCAGCACATCAAGCGGTACAGCGCCATTTTTCAGCACCACATCATGAAACTCACGTATATCGAATTTCTCACCGAGTGCTGTTTTGGCTTTGTCACGCAGCTGAACGATTTTAATCATGCCGATTTTATAAGCGGTGGCCTGTGATGGCATCACGATGTAACGTTCGATAGCATTGACGGCTTCAGTGCGTGCGTTGGGCGTGTTGTCAGCCAAATATTGGATCGCCTGTTCGCGCGTCCATTTTTTCGCATGAATACCTGTATCGACGACCAGACGGCAGGCGCGCCACAGCTCCATCGCCAAACGGCCGAAATCGGAGTAGGGATCCTGATACAGGCCAATGTCTTTTGGCAGCAATTCGGTGTATAAACCCCAACCCTCGACATAAGCGGTGTAACGGCCGAATTTACGGAATTTCGGCAGATCGCCAAGTTCCTGGGCAATGGCGATTTGCATATGATGGCCCGGAATGCCTTCATGATACGCCAGGGCTTCCATTTGATATTTCGGCATATCCTTCATATTGTGCAGGTTGGCGTAATAAGTACCAGGCCGCTTGCCGTCCATCGACGGCTGCTGGTAAAAGGCCTTGCCGGCAGATTCTTCCCGAAATGGTTCTACGGCTTTAACAATCAGGTCCGCTTTCGGTTTGACCAGAAACAGGCTGTCGAGCTGCGATTTCATATGGTCAATCAGCCGGGTGGCTTCTGCCAGATAGGCGGCTTTACCTTCTGCAGTATCCGGATAATAGAACTGGGCGTCATCACGCATAAAAGCAAAGAATGCCTGCAGATCACCTTTAAAACCTACTTTTTGCATGATGGCTTTCATTTCATCATGAATACGTGCCACTTCCGTCAGACCAAGCTGGTGAATTTCGTCTGCGGTCATTTTAGTGGTAGTGGTGCGTTCCAGTGCCATGTTGTAAAAAGCTTCGCCGTCTTTAAAGCGCCAGACGCCATCGTCGGTACCCGCTTGTTTTTCCTGAGTAGTTAAATAGGCGATCAGGCTGTCGTATGCCGGTTTCACGCTGCTGGTCAGGGCCACTTCGGCTTCTTTAATCAGCAGTTGTTTGGCACCATCTTCCAGTGTCAGCTTGTTGACTTTGTTGCGGAAATCTTCCAGCAAAGTGCTGTCGGCGCCGGTCGTGAATGGCGCACCTTTGATAATATTCTGGCTGGCTTCAATCGCGAGCGGGAACACAAACTTCGGCGGAATAATGCCGAGTTCTGCCCGTTTGGTCAGTTGTTGCTCCAGCTGTTTAAACAGCTGCGGGATACCGTTTAAACGGGCGATATAGGCTTTGGCGTCTGATTCGTTTTCAATCTGATGCTGGTTAATCAGCAGCGAAGGGACGCCGGAGTGCAGGCCAAACATCTGGTTGACCGGGTAGTTGTAATAACGCCATTTGTCGTTGGCGATATCCTGCTCTAATTGCT
>CBFGPY010000865.1:0-1613 GCA_965650755.1 uncultured Chromatiaceae bacterium
TAAGGTTGTTTTTAAATAAGACTTCACCAGTATCGCCGGCGATGACGTAAGCAAAATAATCAGAGTCAGTTTCGTTGTGATTGCTGGTTTCAATTTCAACATACTGTGCAGCGATTAGTTTGCCTTTTTTCTCAAAATAGACCGGTTTTACCCGAGGTGTACCTAATACTTTCTTACTGTCATCAGCATTATTCACACTAAACACGGCGTAACCGTTTTCTTGTTCGGATTCGGTCAGTGACAGTTGTGTATCATCACCGCCAGAGGCTGCAAAAGCTGCTTTTACGGCGTCGTCTGCATATGCAAACTTTTCATTAGCTACCAGTGCAGTTTTTGCTGCCGCAACATCCGCCAGCCGGCCTGAGCCGGCCACCAGATTAAATTCGGCATCCATCAGGATGTTATATTCTTTATTGAAGACTTCGATGCCCATGAACTGCTGACGGAATTTGGCTGTTTTCACGCCATCGTCTGATTGATAGGAGTGAGCCAGCACCGGCTTGAGTTGCACCAGTTCACCTTTAGCCGCAGCGCCGGTTAACAGGTTCAGGTAATGGGTCGCGGCGAACTCGAGTTGGTATTCTGGAGCAACGGCAGCGATATTTGGTTTTGCAAGGCCAACTGGCGCCCATGCAAATGTTGTTTCACCACTCAGAGCATCAACCTGATTGGTCATGCCGGTCACAGTGGCTTGTTGTTGCACTGCGCGGACAGATTGCCCTTCAGCAGCCATTTGTTGCAGAGAATCAGCCAATGCAGACTGAATGGGCAGCGCGACAGCGGTACTGACGACCACCGCAATTGCTGAAAGTTTGAAGTTGTTCATTCATGTTCCTTGGAATTGTTATGTTAAAAATTATGGTTCGAGCATTCAGTGTTATAACTCTATGGTTAATCTTTTGGCAATGGTTGAGTTGTGCAAACCGGTTATACAATATATTTTTCTTACTGCCATAGGGACATGCCTCAACCGGAGAGACATGATGAATATTTATAGCCGAGTATCTGCGGGTGTATGGTGGTTTTTGCTCTGGTTACCGGCGAGTGCGTGCCAGGCGCAAGTTTTGCAACCGACTGCTGCAGTACAATCCCTGACGCCGAAATTGCCCGCCTTTGTGTACATTAATGGCGCAAAATATCGCTTGCTTCAGCGCCATCCGAACTATTGGCTATTAGTCGACCCGCGGAATGCTCAGCCGCTCCACCTGACCAATCAATTGGTCGTATCTGGCGTCAGGTCCGTTGATGATCTGCGCAAACGTGTGCTGATAAAACCGGCCTTTGAAGTGAAACAACTAGCCGATGACATTTTGCTGATTAGCGGGTCAATTGCACAATTGATGGCGCTGGAACAGCAGCTAAAGCAGCTCGGCAACGTTCAGACAGAATGGCAGCTGTTCTATTTACCGATAAAGTCGCAACCTGACCGCTAAACCGGATGTCAAAATCAGGTAAAGCAGAATTACAGAACGCCACAGCTTCTGACATTTCTGTACTGTAACATTGTGTTAATCGCGATATAGTGTGTTCAGGTGATGTGATGTCGGATCAAAATCCGCACACCACTTCACGGGTTTAATGTTTTTTCAGGAGCAGAGCTATGAGAACCATAT
>CBFGPY010000866.1:0-1611 GCA_965650755.1 uncultured Chromatiaceae bacterium
GCTTCACCTTCATCTCGCAGCACATCCAGTTCAGCGGTTTGGACCAGTGCTGGCGGTAAACCCTGCAGCTGGGCGGTTGTGGCCCGCAGTGGCGAGGCATAAATCTCGTTGCGCTCGGCCGGATTGGTGGTGTAGTTATCCCAGAACCACGTCATCATATTGCGGGTCAGGAAGTAACCTTGCTGGAACTGCTGATAAGAGCCGTTCTCAAAGCTGGCATCGGTTACTGGCCACATCAGCAGCTGGAATTTCAGTGCCGGTGTGCCGGCCGCTTTGGCTTTGAGGGCAACCACTGCCGCCATGTTACCACCGACGCTATTACCGGCAACGGCCAGGCGTTTGCCATCGACCTTAATCTCTGCACCATGTTCAGCGACCCATTTAGTCGCGGCATAGGCCTGATTAATCGCCGTTGGGTATTTGCTTTCCGGTGACGGCGTGTAATCCACATACACAGCTGCTGCGCCAGAGCGGGCAACCAAATCACGGATTAAGCGCTCGTGTGTTGGGAAGTCACCTAACACCCAGCCACCGCCGTGGAAGAACATAAAGGCGGGCAAAGTGCCTTTGCTGCCGGCCGGGCGCACAATCACCAGTTTGAGTTTCTGACCATCGGCGACAATCCATTTCTCACTGACATCGGCTGCCGGTAAGGCTGCACCGGCCTGTGCGCCTGTCAGCACCGCACGGGCGTCTTTCGGGCTTAACTGTTCCAGTGGTTTGCCACCACCTTGTGCCAGCACATTTAAAAAGGCTTCAGTGTTTTTTTCGACGCCCGGGATCTCCGCTGCGTACAAAGTGTTACTACCAACGGCGCTCAGCAGGCCTAATGCGACAATGCTGTAACCAATAGATTTCTGTAAAGTTTTCATCATCTTGCTCCGGTATTCAGTTCGCGGCCTGCGGCACGCCTTGGGTTTGATTTGCGATTATTGTTATCGCGATAACTGTTTGTCTAAAAAAAGGTCCGGGACGGACGCTGGTTACACCAGCGTCAGGCGGACTTGCAGTGAATTACGCGTCGCATTTGAGTACGGACATACCTGATGCGCTTTTTGCACTAAATCGTTTGCCACATCTGCAGCAACACCTGGCAGGTCAATGAAAAGCTCTACATCCAGACCAAAACCGCCCGGGATTTGGCCGATACCCACTTCAGCACGGATGTTCGCGTCAGCAGGAATAACGATTTTGCTTTGGCCAGCCACATATTTGACTGCGCTTAAGAAACAGGCTGAGTAGCCAGCCGCAAACAGTTGTTCCGGGTTTGTCGCAGCACCACCGGCACCACCCAGTTCACGTGGCGTGCTTAATTTCACATCCAGGTTGTTGTCGCTGGATACAGCGCGACCGTCACGGCCTGAAGTACTGGTTACAACTGCTTTATAGATAACTTGCATGATAGAGCTCCTGATTATGTTAAGGGTTTCGCGTTTGCGTATTTCGCAAAGTGTTATCGCGATAACTATTTACTTAAAAAAACAACCTTTGTTTTGCTGCTGCCCGGTTCGTGTTTGCCGTGCCGCAGTCTGTTCACCAGGTCATTTGTGTTCTGGCTTGAAATAAAGATATCGCGATAATTATTATTGCGCAAGTAATATTTTTTTATTT
>CBFGPY010000867.1:0-1611 GCA_965650755.1 uncultured Chromatiaceae bacterium
TGGTGCAGGCCGGTTTGACGGTTTTAGAGCAACACCGCATGTCGCTGGAAGAAATTTTCGTCGCCAATGTCAAACGCAGCAGATAGGAAGGGCAGATGATGCACACATTAACGCGTTCACAGATGATCAAATTGCTGATCCGAAAAGACTGGCAACTGATGAAAAAATCGCTGGCCGCTTATATGGCTGGTGGTGTGCTGGTAATTGGCTTGATGGGCATGGCGACGCCTTTGCTGTTTAATACCGGCGCTATCCTGATGATTACGCTGATGATTGTCATAGGTGTGCGTTCGGCGATTGAACTGGTGGTCAATGAAAAAAAAGACCAGACCTTAACTTTTATGATGAGTTTGCCGGTGACGGCGCAGGATTACGCCTGGGCCAAATTAGGCGCCAATCTGGCGCTTTATCTGGTGCCCTGGCTGCTGCTGGTCGGCGGGATGTTGTTAGTGATCGTCAGTTCGCCGGTTTATAACGGCGTGATCCCGCTGGTGGTGCTGGTCAGTGTGTTTATTTTACTGTCTTACAGCTGTTATCTCGCCACTGCGTTACTGACGTATTCCGAAGGCTATACCACGGCGGTGATGGTTGTGACCAATTTGCTGCTAAACGGTTTTATCATTTGGTTGCTGCGGATGCCGGTTATCCACAGCACGCTGGAAGCACCAACGGCCAGCTGGAACAGCACGTCTTTGCTGCTGTTAGCTGCCGGTGTTGGGTTGATTGTGGTGGTATTGGTGGCCACTGCCTTGCTGCAACGCCGCAAGACCAGTTTTTTGTAACCCGCTGTTCGCCCCCTGACACCAGCGCCGGTTATAACCGCGCTGGCTGAGTAAATGGTCACTCTGGTGAAGGAGCGTCGCTGATGCCACCAAGCCCCGGCCGGTTTTATTATCTGGATAATCTGCGCGCTTTTGCCATGCTGGCAGGTTTGTTGTTCCATGCTGCTTTGGCGTACAGCCCGATGGCGCAGGGTTTTTGGCTCAGCGCCGACCCACAGCAACACCCGCTATTTGATGTTTTCGCCTGGGCCAGTCACTTATTCCGCATGCCGCTGTTTTTCTTTATCGCCGGCTTTTTCGCTGCGTTACTGTGGCAAAAGGCTGGTGGTCTGGGTTTTATGCAAAACCGCCTGCTGCGCGTCGCTTTACCTTTGCTGCTGTTTTTACCACTGCTGACATTGGCAATGCGCGGCGTGTTGCAGTTCGGTTTGATTTATGTCGCGCAGCCACCAGCGTTGTTACAGCTGATCAAACCGATGTTAGTGGCAGAGTCGCAGGCGGAACTGCCTTTGAGCACCATGCATCTGTGGTTTTTATATCATCTGCTGTTTTTATATGTGCTGACTTACTGCGCGCGGATCTTGCTCGGTGCCGCACTGCCGGCCCGGTTGCTGGCTATGCCACCCCGGGTGTTGTTATTGCTGCTGGTTTTATTGATGCTGCCGCCGCTTTGGCTGGTGCCTGCGCCGGTGCCGGCACCGGAATGGATCTTTCCGGCGCTGTGGGCGTTATGGTTTTACGGGCTGTTTTTTGCCTGCGGTTATGTGGTGTTTTTTCATGCTGATGCGTTAGACCGTTACAGTGCCGACCGGCGGCTTTTGCTCGTACT
>CBFGPY010000868.1:0-1609 GCA_965650755.1 uncultured Chromatiaceae bacterium
GTAATGAACCGAATAGGATTGGAATAAGTTTCATACGACGTCAGAACCTGTGAAGACACTGCAACTTTGTGCAGTAAACTGCTACCACAGCTCAGCAACCACTGAGCACCTCGCTGCCGCCTCTGCAAATTGGACCATTTGCAGGAACCGGCTATGATTCGACCCCGGCAAAGCCTGCAAAGTTGCAATGCAGCAAATATTTTTGTCATAGCACAATATGTCAGACCACTGCTGCACGCAAGAGCAGCGATAAAGTTCTTGCGGGTCATGAATTTGTCATCTGCCGCAAGCAGACTCGCACTAATCGCAGTTGTTGTCTGAACCCGTGCTGCGCCCCTACAATAGCGCTGATTCAGCAATTACTGATACTAATCTCCCAACTTCTGGCGGACTGATATGACAAAAACATCACTGGCGGTGCTGGCCGCTTTATTGCCTGCATCAGCAATGGCGGCTCCAAAAAACATCATTTATATGATTGGCGACGGCATGGGCCCGGCGTATTTGTCCGCTTATCGCTATTACATGGACGACCCGGCCACCAAGGCAGTGGAGTCGACCATTTTTGACGAGTTATGGGTGGGTGTCGCCACGACTTACCCGGATGATGACACTATAGTTACCGATTCTGCGGCTGGTGCAACAGCGCTGTCGACCCGGCATAAAAGCTACAACGGCGCTATCTCCGTTGATCACGACCACAACAAACTGACCACTATGCTGGAAATTGCCAAACACCAGGGCAAATTGACCGGCGTTGTCGCTACAGCACAAATTAATCATGCCACACCGGCGGCATTTATCGCCCACAACAAAACCCGCAAAGCCTATGACGAAATTGCCAACGATTATTTTGATAACAAAGTCGACGGTAAATTTGTTGCGGATCTGATGTTTGGCGGCGGGATCAGCTATTTCGAGCGTAAAGACCGCAACCTGGCCAAGCAGTTCAAACAAGGCGGTTATCAGTATGCCAATAGCTGGCAGGACTTTAGCAAGATCAACTCATTACCGGCATTGGCGTTATTAGCTCCGGTCGGCTTTCCGAGCACGCTGGATAACCCGGTGCAACAACCCCTGGTGCAGATGACAGAAAAAGCATTGAAGTTGCTGAATAGTTCAGATAAAGGTTTTGTCGTGATGATTGAAGGCAGTCAGATCGACTGGTGCGGTCATGCCAACGACGTCGCCTGTGCGATGGCAGAAATGCATGATTTCGGCAATGCCATCAAAGCAGCAAAAGCCTTTGTCGACGCCAATCCGGATACTTTATTAGTAATCACCGCCGACCATGAAACCGGTGGTTTATCACTGGGCGCTAACGGTATCTACGCCTGGAACCGTGATGTGATTAAAGCGGTAAAACAAACCGGTCCTGTCTTGGCAAAATCACTGGTCAAAGCCAAAACGACAGAACAGCAACAAGTATGGACTGCGCAAACCGGTTTGAAATTAACTGCCAGCGAATGGCAGGCGCTCAGCCAGCAAATCAACCAACTGGCGCCAGTTTATGCAAGCAAAGACTGGAGCAAAGAAGTCGATGTGCTGGAAGCTGAAGCGGATTTACTGGAGCCTTTAGCCAAACAAGTGAAAAAGCTGATCGACAAAT
>CBFGPY010000869.1:0-1603 GCA_965650755.1 uncultured Chromatiaceae bacterium
CCCCGAAGCTCACGATCCCCTGACGCGGAGGCGATCGTGCGTGCGGTGCCGGCTTGCTGCCTCATCCCGGTCGCGGAGCGAGCGAGCAAGCGCCGGCGAGCGCGACGAAGCGTGCCCCGCCATCAGCGCGGCATTGACATGACACCACCTTGATGTCACTCTGACGTCATGCAGATCGCCACGCATGTCGAGGAGCTCCAGCGCCAGCTCGCGGTCTTTGCCGAGGAAATCACCGGTTTCGCAGACCGGACCTACTACGTCATAAGTCTGGGCGTTAAGAGCGGGTTTCAACTGTACCGGAATAATCTTCATCCAGGCACTGTAGAGCGCTGGCCGGATCAGGTCATTCATCGCCGCGTCGACAATGGCAAAATTCTTTTCCTGGCCCGGTTTTAAAAATTCGACTTTGGTCAGCAGCACACCAGCGTTGGCCATGATGGCGCGACCCGGCTCAAACACCAGCGTTAAATCCGGGTAAGCATCCAGCCGTTTTAATACTTCGGCGGCGTATTCGCTTGGGTGTGGCGGGGTTTCGTCGAGATAAGTGACGCCAAGGCCACCGCCGATATCCAGATGTGATAATACAATGCCGTTATTTTTCAGCGTATCAACCAGCACCAGCAGTTTATCCAGCGCATCCAAAAACGGCTGGGTTTCGGTCAGTTGCGAGCCGATATGGCAATCCACGCCACAGACTTTCAGGTGACTGAGACTGGCGGCATATTGATACATCTGCGGCGCGCGTAAGATGTCGATGCCAAATTTATTGGCTTTGAGGCCCGTCGAAATATAAGGGTGGGTTTTGGCGTCGATGTCCGGATTGACCCGGATGGAGATCGGCGCGATTTTGCCAAGGCGCGACGCCACGTTTTGAATGCGGTCGAGTTCAGGTTCGGATTCGACGTTAAAACATTTGATGCCGGTGTTGAGCGCAAACTCGATTTCGGCTTCGGTTTTACCGACGCCGGAAAATACCACTTTGGCCGGGTCGCCACCGGCCTGTAATACGCGACGTAATTCACCTTCAGAGACAATATCAAAGCCACTGCCAAGCCGCGCCAGGATATTCAGCAGCGCAATATTACTGTTGGCTTTCACTGCATAACACACCAGATGGGCACGGGAGCCGGCTGCGTCAGCGAAAGCGCGGTAATGCCGTTCAATGGTGGCGCGGGAATAGACATAAGTCGGTGTGCCGAACTGTGCAGCGATGTCTGCTAACGGGACTTGTTCGGCCAGCAATTGCTGGTTTTGATACTGAAAATAATCCACCTGAAAGTACCCTTGCTGATCGGATTGAACGGGTTGAGACATGGCTGGCTTGGCTGGCGCAGGTTCTGCCGCTGGCGGTGGATCTTTGGGTAAAGTGAGCGGGCCTTTCTGACCACAACCGGTCAAAAGCAACAACGATAAACCCAGAATTCCAACCGATAAAGACGCAGCGTGCATGATTTTTATTTCTTTGAAGCTTGAGCGCTCTATAATCGCATCCTTAGCAGCAAAAGCAAACAGGTGAAGCGGATGAATGACGTAGAATATGATGAGTTGACCGATGCTGTCCTGCTGGCGGTGGAAGAAGTATTTGAGCAGCTGGACCTGGATA
>CBFGPY010000870.1:0-1597 GCA_965650755.1 uncultured Chromatiaceae bacterium
GAAAAAACGACCGGCGCTGATTGTGGCCATAATAGCCCTGCAATAGTTCGTCGAAGCCGCTCAGGCGCACTTCGATTTGCTGGCGGACATCATCCTGAAACTCGGCGCCTGCCAGCAGGTCGTGTTCGGCCAAGCCCTGATACTGCAGCAGCAAGTCGCCGCTGTACCAGCGGCCAAGCTGATCACTGTGTAAGCTCGACAGCATGAGCTCCGGGTGAAACAGCGGCATATCGCGCAGATATTTGCTGCTGTTGTAGTTAAAATGACCGCTGAGCTGCACATTGTCGTCAAGCTGCTGTTGATGGGCCAGCGACAGCAGCAGGTTGTCGTTTTGGTCGCGCACAGGCAGTGCCAGCCAGCCTTGTGGTGTCGGCACTAAATCGGGCGAGTTACGCTGCTGTGCCGACCAGAGCGCCTGAACCCGTAGTCCCTGATGTTTACCGCCAAGCCGCAGCCGGGTCAGATGTTCTTTGTTGAGCTGCCGGAAACTGTCGGCAAATCCTTCCGGTGCCCCAAAGGCCAGCGCCATGTCCGGCTGTTGCTGATGACCTGCGCTGAACCACCATTCACTGCCTTGCTCCAGCCGATCGGCGGTATGGAAAAAATACTTATTCGCGCCGTCGGACTGCAATGTCAGTTTCAGTGCGGCCCCCCGCAGTTGCTGCGCGGTTTTGGTCAGGATATTGACCACACCAAAAAACGCGTTGTTGCCATACACCGCAGAGCCGGGGCCGGCAGCAAATTCCACCCGCTCAATATTCTCCACATCAATAATGGCATCGCTGCCCAGCAGGCCGGCGTCATAAATGTTTTCATTGATCCGCACGCCGTCGAGTAAAAACAACAACCTCGAATTAAAGTCGCCGGGCTGCCCTAAACCCCGCACACCGATATACTGAAAAACACCATCGGTACTCAGGTAAATGCCGGGCAGGCTCTGCAGAATTTGTGCAAGTGTCTGATATTGAAACTGTGCAATGTCGCTTGCGGTGACAACATAAGTCAAATTGGCACTTTGGTTATTGGACTGAGTGAAGCGGGACGCTGTGCTGACTTCGATTTGAGCTGGAATATCAGTCAGTGGCGTATTCAGTAATTGCTCCAGACTGGGTGTTTGCTGCGAATGGCCAAGTACCGGCCACAACAAAAACAACAGCGCGGACCGGAGCGCTTTAATAAGCATCACAGTACCTCCGGAAGGTATTTTTGCCGGCGCGCTTGGCCTGATACATCGCCTCGTCTGCCTGCTGCAACAACTGATGTGCATCGCTGCTGTGATCAGGGCACAAGGCCAGACCGATAGTCGCGCCGACCGGCATCAGGGCCGCTTTGACCCACATAGGTTCACGCACTGACTGAATTAGGCGTTCTGCCAAGAGTTCCGCCTGCAATGGCTGCCCGATATCGCTCAGCAACACGGCAAATTCGTCGCCACCAAGGCGAAACACCAAATCACTCTGGCGTAACTGCGACAGCATGCGTTTAGCGACAATTTGCAACACTTCATCGCCGGCATCATGGCCCCATTGGTCATTCACAGTTTTAAAGTTGTCGAGGTCGACAAATAGCAATGCCATACGTTGACCGCTCTGCAGCG
>CBFGPY010000871.1:0-1597 GCA_965650755.1 uncultured Chromatiaceae bacterium
GCTGGCAAACTGCAGAAAAAGGCCTGTTGATCCGGGCCTTTTTGCCATCTGCGCTGCGGGTGACTGCCGTTGCACTGAATGACGGCAAGGTGTTAGGTGATATGGCGGCGGTTGAGTCCGAACCAGGCTTGTTTGAATTACAACTGCCTAGGCGGAAAAACCCACTGCCATATCGTTTGCAGGTGCAAACCGTACATCACAGTTATGATGTTATTGACCCCTATCAGTTTAAAGATGAAGCCTTTTTCGCTGTGCATTATGTCAACAGCCGGCCTGAGAACCTGTACCAGCAGCTCGGTGCGCAATTAGTCGAAGTCAGTGCCGGTAAACTGCAGATTAACGCAACCCGGTTTGCCGTTTATGCGCCGCATGCCAGCAGCGTCAGTCTGATTGGGGATATGAACAATTGGGATGGACGTTGTCATCCGATGGAGCGTACCGCCTGTGGCCATTGGGTTTTAGTGATGCCGGAAGTCGCGGCTGGTGTGCGTTATAAATTCGAAATCAAAGATGCTGCGGGGCACCTGTTACCACACAAAGCCGACCCGATGGCGTTCGCTGCCGAGCAATTTCCGTCTCATGCTTCACTGGTATTTGACCACAGCCGGTATCAATGGCAGGACAGCGCCTGGCAACATCGCGAACACAAGCCGTATCAGAGCCCTATGAGCATCTATGAGGTGCATTTGGGCAGCTGGCGCACCCATGCTGACGGCTCTGCGCTGACTTATCCGGAACTGGCAGAACAGCTTATTCCATATGTGCTGGATATGGGCTACACCCATATTGAATTGTTACCGGTGCTGGAACATCCGTATTCGGGTTCCTGGGGTTATCAGCCGCTGGGGATGTTTGCGGTGACCTCGCGTTTTGGTACGCCGGACCAGTTTAAAGCTTTTGTCGATGCCTGCCACCAGGCGGGGATCGGCGTTATTTTGGATTGGGTGCCGGCGCATTTCCCGGAAGACGGCCATGGTTTAGCGCGTTTTGATGGTGGTCATTTGTACGAATATGCCGATCCGCGCCGCGGCTGGCATCCGGACTGGAATTCCTGTATTTATGACTTTGGCAAAGACTATGTCCGGCAGTTTTTAGTTGCCAGTGCTTTGTTCTGGCTGGATAAATTTCTTATTGACGGCCTGCGCGTCGACGCTGTGGCGTCGATGTTGTACCTCGATTATTCGCGCGAACACGGTGAGTGGATCCCGAATATCGATGGTGGCAACCACAACTACGAAGCCATCAGCCTGCTGAAATGGCTGAATCAGGAAGTTTACAGCAAGTATCCGCACGCCATGACCATCGCCGAAGAATCAACGTCTTTTGCCGGCGTCAGTCGCCCGGTGGACATGGGGGGGCTGGGCTTTGGTTTTAAATGGAATATGGGCTGGATGAACGATACGCTGCGATATATCAGCAAAGACCCGGCCTATCGCAAATATCATCACAATGATTTGACGTTCTCGATGGTTTACGCTTACAACGAGAATTTTATTCTGCCGTTGTCGCATGACGAAGTGGTGCACGGCAAAGGCAGTATTCTGAATAAAATGCCGGGTGACGAGTGGCAGCAGGCGGCGAATTTACGCGCCTATTA
>CBFGPY010000872.1:0-1596 GCA_965650755.1 uncultured Chromatiaceae bacterium
AAGTAATAAATAATCAGCCATTAAAAGCACTGCAACATAAAACCATCGCCAACATTAGCCAGGCACTGCAGCATTATGTGTTTAAACCCAATGGTACTGAGGGGTATCGCACCGCCGAAGTGACATTAGGCGGGGTTGATACCAACGAGTTGTCGTCCAAAACCATGGAAGCGAAAAAACAGCCGGGTTTGTATTTTGTCGGTGAAGTGATGGATGTTACCGGCTGGTTGGGCGGATATAACTTCCAGTGGGCCTGGAGCTCAGGCTGGGTTGCCGGGCAGTATTGCTGATGGCCTCGCTTAAAGCCGGGCCGGACTGGCTGAGCCGCAAATTGTCAGCGCGTTGCCAGCAACAGGAGCAAAAACTGCGTGAGGTGTTGCAGGCCCTGTCTTCGCAGTGGCGGAAACAGGGATGCTGCGGTATTGGCTATAAGCTGCAGTTCGAACATTTTCCACAAAGTTTATTGGTTTATATTCTGGCGCCCGCCGGGCAGCGCGAGCTGTTGCTCAGCGCATTGCCTGGCTGGCAGTTACAGCTGCAACAAGCCTTATTCAAAAAGGGCATAGTGCTCAAACCGCCACTGCGTCACATCAGCGTTTGTAGTGAATTTCCGCAGCTGGACCCCAGAAGCTTTTGTGTACTCGTTGCGGCGTGACACCCGGTGTTGATAGGGTAGCGCTTTAATACGGCAACACTGTGCCATCCCAATGCAGCAAAGCCCCATGTTGTGCCGGCGTTAAATCTGCCACTGTGGCGGCCAGCCGCTGTGCGGTCGACGCAGGGCTTTGTAACTGGCCAGCGGGTAAATTGCGCTGAAAAGGTTTCGACATCGTTGTGTCTGTAGTGCCCGGATGTAACGCCACTAAAACCGCATGCGGCAACTGACGTTTCAGTTCAATAGCAGCGCCGCGCACCAGCATATTCAGTGCAGCTTTACTGGCACGATAACTGTGCCAGCCACCGCTTTGATTGTCGCTGATACTGCCAACTTTCGCGGACAACCAGCACAACTTCGCTTGAGGTGATCTGCCCAGCAAGGGCCAGATGGCCTGCAGCCACAACGCAGGCAATACCGTATTCACCTCAAAGGATTGCCGCAAAGCTGCGGCGCTGAGCTGACGCAGGCTTTTTTCTGGTTGCAGCTGTTGATGATGCAGCAACCCCAGACAACAAAACACCAGGTCCACCGGCTGGCTGAACACGACGCCGAGCGCTTCGTGCAGCGGGGTTGAACTTTGTTCCAGTTGGTCGGGTTGATACAGATAATGCTGGTAGTTTGCCGAAGGCAGCTGCTCAGGTTGTCCCGGAGTTTCTGCTGTGCGGCTAAACACCGACACCTGAGCGCCGGTCCTCAGGTAATGGGCAGTCAGAGCTGCGCCTATGCCACTGTTGCCACCCAAAATAACCACGCGCATCTGCTACCTCCGTTGATTGTCTGTCAACAGTTACGTAGCAGTGCGCACTTCGATCAGGGTTTTGTGCTCAGTAAAAATTGCAATGGGATGTCGAGGCGTTGAGCCCAGGCCCGCTCAGAATGATCGGCTCCTGGGAAGAAGCGGCTTTGCCACAGTTCCTGCGGATATTGCAGCTGCTGCA
>CBFGPY010000873.1:0-1594 GCA_965650755.1 uncultured Chromatiaceae bacterium
TTTCAATAGGTTTTCTGAACACTTGCTGGAAGTAAGTTTCAGTACCTAACAGGCCCGGCAACACAAAATCAAACAACGATTTCAGCTCACCTAAATGGTTTTCCAGAGGCGTGCCGCTTAAAGCCAGCCGGAAATCAGCTTTTAACAGACGCACCGCCTGCGCCGCCTGACTGCCGGAATTTTTAATATGCTGCGCTTCATCCAGCACCACCAGGCTAAAACGCAGCTGCTGATACACCTTGATATCACGCACAATCAGCGGATAGGTGGTCACCAGCAAATCTTGGTCACTCAGCTGCTCAAACAAATGCTGGCGTTTGCTGCCATAGATCTGCAGCACGCGCAGCTCGGGGGTAAAACGGGCCGCTTCCTGCTGCCAGTTGCCGAGCAAACTGGTCGGGCAGACGATTAATACCGGCGCATTGAGCCGGCCTGCTTCACGTTCGCTCTGGATAAAACTTAAGGTCTGCAGTGTTTTACCAAGGCCCATATCGTCGGCCAAAATACCGCCAAGGCCATAAGTGCGCAGGAAACTCAGCCAGTTCAGGCCTTGTTGCTGATAAGGCCGCAGCGTCGCCTGCAGTCGCTGTGGCACCGGCACTTCAGCGATGCCGTCAAACTGCTGCAACTGTGTGCTTAAACTGGCAACCCGGCTGGCGTTTAAGTATTTCACTTCCGCAGCGCCGGGCGGCGGCAGAATAGCCGCTTTATAATCCGGCAGCTCTAGTTCCAGCGGTGTTTTTTGTAAATTCAGCAGCTCCACAATGGTGTCAATTAATGGCTGAATCAGACTCACCGGCAGCGCCAGCTGGCCTTGCGGCAACTTCAGCCAAATTTCCTGCTGCGCCGTCGGTAAGCCATATTGGCGCAGCCATTGGCTAATCAGCGGCAACAGCGGCACCTGCACGCCGTCAACTTCAACTTCTATTGCAACGCCAAAGCCACCTTTGGCTTTATCCTGCACCTTGAGATAAGGCCGGTCACTTAAAATCGCCTGATTAAAACGGCTGTCCTGCTCGACCCGCCAGCCGGCGTCACGCAGTTCTGGTAACGCCTGCAACAATTGCTGCCATAACAACGGGTTATCCGGCCCTTCGCCGGTACCAAAACGGGCCGGATCTTTGTCTGGCGCAGTTTGCACCAGCCCAAGTTCGGTCAGTTGCTCCACCGCCTGTACTTCAATAGCGCGCTGACGTTTGATAAAAATCCGCTCAGCGCCTTGCTGAATTTCAGTCTGATGTGCAGTTAAATCCAGCGCCAGCCGGTGCGAGCCATAATCAAAGGCCAGAATGGCCTCGTCCTGCCCGGCATCGCTCTGGCCCAGCTTCAGTACCGGCACCGCATCGGCTTCGACCCGGCTTAAACCAACGCCCCTTGGAATGGGCAAACTGACGCGGGAAAACAGTTGCTGCAGCCTGACCAGACTGTCGGCAGCGGCATTGGCCGGAATGGGTGGCATCCGCGAAAGTAATTTCAGCTCGCGGCCGCTTAAGTCAGTTTCCAAAAGGCCCAGCTGATAGTTGCTGGTATCGAGATAACAAGGTGGTTGGGTGTACACCACTTCGAGCTCAGCGTCATCGCCCAAGTCCCATTC
>CBFGPY010000874.1:0-1591 GCA_965650755.1 uncultured Chromatiaceae bacterium
TGGCATTCTTGCTGAAGAAAGAATACTGGAAAGACGTCCATTAAGCGTCAACCGCTGTCAGTATAAGGGGCCGCAAGGCCCCTTTGCCTTTTCCGGAGGAAGCCATGGCGAGCAACGCCAGCAGACGAAATACCATGACCTTATTCAGCGCCGCCGCAGATATGGACAGCCATCATGTCCGGATTGTGCTGGCTGAAAAAGGTATTGCCGCTGATATTCTGATCGCACACCCCGGTAACCTGCCGGAAGACGTGTATGAAGTGAATCCCTATGGCAGCCTGCCTACTTTAATTGACCGAGACCTGGCGCTGTATCAGGCCGACATCATCATGGAATATCTGGATGAGCGGTTCCCGCATCCGCCGCTGTTACCGGTATATCCGGTGGCCCGTGCCCAGACTCGTCTGATGATGTATCGCATCAAACATGACTGGTATGGTCTGGCGACGAAAATTCTGGCTGATGGTGACGACGCAGCCGAGGCGCGACATGATTTGCGTGAAAGCCTGCTGTCCACGGCACCAATCTTTGCCGATACCGCATTTTTCATGAGTGATGAATACAGCCTTCAGGATGTGTATTTGTCGGTGCTGTTATGGCGTTTACCGCTGCTTGGCATTGAACTGAGCGGCCCTGGCAGTAAGCCTATTAAAAACTATATGCTGCGGATGTTCGAACGCGATGCGTTTCAACAGTCGTTGACTGATGCTGAGCGCCGGATCCATCCTGGCCTGTATTGATAGCTGGAGACCAAAAGATGCAAATGACCCCCAATCGCCCTTATCTGTTACGCGCATTTTATGAATGGATTGTGGACAACAATTGCACCCCTTATCTGGTCGTGGATGCCACGCTACCTGGTGTCAAAGTGCCGTTGCAACATGTCAAAGACGGCCAGATAGTGCTGAATATCAGCCCGGGGGCTGTCGGCAACTTGTTATTGGGTAATGATGCTGTGACATTTAATGCCCGCTTTAGCGGCAATCCGTTTGCGCTGTATATTCCGCAGCGTTCAGTACTGGCGATTTATGCGCGTGAAAATGGCGCCGGCACTATGTTCACGCCGGAAGAAGAATGGCAGGAAGACGAGCTCGATGACACAGAGCTTGAACTGGACGAATCGGCGATTAAGCCGACCGAGCCAGGCCCGGACGATGACAAACCGAAAAAAGGCAGTCATTTACGGGTAGTGAAATAATCTGACCCGGTGAACACACCAAAAAGCCGCATGATGCGGCTTTTGTGTTTTTGGGCCCGGCAAATCAATGCACCACGACTTTTCGCACCACCACAGGTTTTTTCACCACGACAGCTTGTTTGACCACCACAGTTTTCGCCGCCGGTTTTGCCGCCACCACATGACGATGATGTGCCGGATGCACCACACAACCGGATAGCATCAGCAGCGTAATTATGGCCGTTAATCCAATTCTGCTTGATGAGTTCACAACCTTGTTCATTTCAACACCTTTTTGGCTTGGTCTCAGTACTACTGAGTCTAGCCATTGCTGCGTCAATGCGGCGAAAAGGCAGGTAAAGGTTGGGTAAAGCAAGCGAGGGTTTAGGCGAATTAATAAGCAAAATGGGGTTT
>CBFGPY010000875.1:0-1591 GCA_965650755.1 uncultured Chromatiaceae bacterium
GGCGCTTGCGACCACAATGTCCGGTGCACTGAACGCCTGGTTGTTATATCAGGGCCTGAAAAAAGCGGACATTTATCAGCTATCCCGTCACACCCTGCTGACCATAGGCCGGGCTGTGCTGGCAGCGACGGCGATGGCCGCGTTGATTTGGTACTTGCTGCCGGATATGACGCTACTGCGTGCCAGCAGTTTTGGCGAGCGGGCAGAGACCGTGGGGCTCGTGATTCTGGCTGCGGTGCCGCTGTATTTTATCGCGCTGGCCGTGTTTGGTGTCCGGCTGCGCGACCTGAAACGGCAAACTATTGCTGAAAGTCACGACTGATGTCGTTATAATCGGCCGTTTAGACAGCAAGACAGAGAAGCGCAAACGGATGGAGTTGATTCGTGGCCTGCAGAACATTCTGCCGCAGCACCGGGGTTGTGTGCTGACCATTGGCAACTTCGATGGCGTCCATCTCGGGCATCAGGCGGTGTTGGCGCAGGTCAGACAAATCGCATCTGCGCTGCAGCTGCCATCTGTGGTGATGGTGTTTGAACCTCAGCCGCTGGAGCTGTTTAAACCGGAACTGGCGCCAGCGCGTCTGACGCGGTTTCGGGAAAAATATCACTGGCTGGCGCAGCAAGGCTTAGACCGCCTGCTTTGTGTCAAATTCGACCGGGCCTTTGCCGGTCAGGAGCCTGAGTATTTTATCCGGCAGTTATTGCTGGAAAAACTCGACGTCCGGCACTTAATCGTCGGTGACGATTTCTGTTTTGGTAAAAACCGCGCAGGTAATTTTGCGCTGTTGCAACAGGCCGCGACTGAGCACGGTTTTGGCTTAACGCCGACAGCCAGTCTGAAACTGGCGCAGCAACGGGTCAGCAGCACGCTGATCCGCGAAGCACTGGCCGCTGATGAACTCGATAGCGCGGCAGAAATGCTGGGACGGCCGTTCTCGCTGATGGGTCGGGTGCGGCACGGTCAAAAGCTTGGACGGCAGCTGGGGTTTCCGACCGCGAATGTCTGGCTGTACCGGAAAAAATTACCGCTGCACGGCGTTTTTGCCATTGAAGCCCATACCGCGCACGGCCATTTTCGCGGCGTGGCCAACATCGGTTTACGCCCGACTGTGCAAGGGCGGGTTGAACAATTAGAAGCGCATTTCTTTGATTTCAAAGGCGATTTATACGGCCAGCAAATTGAAGTGGTGCTGAGAAAAAAAATCCGCGCTGAACAAAAGTTCAGTTCGGTCGACGAATTACAGCAGCAAATCCAGCGGGACGCGCAAGCCGCCCGCGATTATTTTGCCGCTTTGCTTTAATACCAGCCCCGCCACAAGCGGGCTGAGACAGCCAACACGGGATTGATCGGATGAGTGATTACAAAGCAACGCTGAACCTGCCGGATACGGCCTTTGCGATGCGCGCCAACCTGGCGCAACGTGAACCGCAAATGTTAGCAAACTGGACTGCGGCTGATTTATACGGTCAGATCCGCGCGGCGAAAAAAGGTAAAAAGACCTTCATCCTGCACGATGGCCCGCCGTACGCCAACGGCAATATTCACATCGGCCATGCTGTTAACAAAATCCTGAAAGACTTTATCGTCAAA
>CBFGPY010000876.1:0-1584 GCA_965650755.1 uncultured Chromatiaceae bacterium
GCAACCAGTGTTTGACAGCTACGCAGGCCTTGGCTGGAGCTGGATCAACCTCGGCTTTTTGCTCGGCGGTTTATTCCTGTTACAACGCAAAGTGATCCAATGGCGCATTCCGGTGGCTTTGCTCGGTTCATTAACGTTGTTGTCGCTGCTGGCCTGGCTCGCCGACAGTGATCGTTTTGCCAGTCCGCTGTTTCATCTGTTCAGTGGCGGTACTATGCTGGCGGCATTTTTTATCGCGACAGATCCGGTATCGGCTTCGACCACCACCAAAGGCCGGTTAATATACGGCGCATTAATCGGCGCGCTGGTATTTGTGATCCGTAGTTTTGGCGGTTATCCGGACGGCTGGGCTTTTGCCGTAATGCTGGCGAATTTATCGGTGCCTTTGATTGATGCCTACACCAAACCAAGGGCGTACGGCCACAGGCCGGGGATTTAACTTATGCTGAAGTTTGTCAGTAAAAATGCATTGTTGCTGGGCCTCGCAGCCGTCGGTTGTGTTGCGGTGATCGCCGGGGTGAACCAGCTGACCTCTGCCACCATCGCGCAGCAAGCACAGGCGCAAAAACTGAAGGTGCTGAAAGAAGTACTGCCTGCCAATCATCAGGACGACGCTTTGCTGGAGCATTGTCTGGCTGTCAGTGCACCGGAAGCCTTTGGTGTTGCGCCGACCCGGCTGTACCGTACAGAGGTCGACGGTCAGCAGGTTTACGTCAGCGAAACCGTCGCGCCGGACGGTTATAGCGGCAATATCAGTTTATTAGCCGCCATCCGTGCCGACGGCACTGTGCTCGGCGTTCGGACCATCGCGCACAAAGAAACGCCCGGGCTTGGCGACAAAATTGAAGTCAAACGCCATCCGTGGATTTTAAGCTTCGCCGGCAAGCAGCTGGAATCGGCCGACGATAAACGATTTGCAGTGAAAAAAGACGGCGGTGAATTCGACCAGTTCACCGGCGCCACCATCACGCCGCGTGCTGTGGTCGGTGCAGTCAAACGCGCCACCCTGTACATCAAAGCGCATCCGGAACTGGCGACACAAACTGCTGGTTGTCCGGCAGCCTGAGGTGGATATGCAACAATATCAAGAGATTATCCGTAACGGCCTGTGGAAAAATAACCCGGGTCTGGTGCAGTTATTAGGCCTGTGCCCGCTGCTGGCGACCAGTTCTTCACTGACCAACGCACTGGGGCTGGGTTTTGCCACTATGCTGGTGCTGGCGGCGACTAACGGTGTGATTAGCCTGTTCCGAAAACACATTCCGAATGAGATCCGCATCCCGGTGTTTGTCATGATCATCGCGTCAGTTGTCACCGCCATTGAATTGCTGATGCACGCTTATACCTTTGCGCTGTATCAGTCCTTAGGCATTTTTATTCCACTGATAGTCACCAACTGTATCGTCATTGGCCGGGCGGAAGCTTTTGCCTCGAAAAATGCCGTGTTGCCCTCAGTGTTTGACGGTCTGATGATGGGCACCGGCTTTTGCGCTGTGCTGGCAACTTTAGGCGCCATCCGCGAAATTCTCGGTCAGGGTACTTTGTTCGATGGCGCTGATTTGTTATTGGGGTCCTGGGCGACAG
>CBFGPY010000877.1:0-1580 GCA_965650755.1 uncultured Chromatiaceae bacterium
GTCGCGCGGAATAAATTCCAGGAAAGCTTCTTCCAGCTTCAGCGTACTGCGGCTCGGCGCATCAGACGGAAACTTCAGCCGGCGGATACCGTTTTCCAGCGAATTGTTATTCTCCGGGTAAGACACTGCCAACAAAGCTTTTTGCCCGCTTTGCATAAACATATGCAGCACAGGCGCGCGTAAATTTTCTTTTTTCAGCATCAGGCCCGCCTGACGCAGGCTCTGGCGCAGTGGCACTGTCAGTTTACGAGCCAGCGTTGACAGCTCTTTGCCATCGTTGGTGTCCGGGTATTCAATCCTGAGTTCACCAATACTGCTGATTTCGCTGCCCTCTTCGACGCTCTGCAGAGTTTCCAGTACTGGAGTAACCCGATCGCCTGCCGGCAAATCCAGCCAGTCGCCAATGACTAAAGCCCACTGGCGGACAAAAATCAGTTTAGAAAATGGGAAGTCACTGAAAAAACGCTCTAATGCGGCGCCGTCATAAGCTTCAAAAATAATAAAAGCGTCATTGGCTTTGAGTTTGCAATAACCAAACACACCAAACTGGCCGGCTTTATCCTGAATTTCTGCCGCACATTCTTTTTCAAAACCTGAGCGACAGTAGAGCAATAATTGTTTCATTTGTTTTTCCGCAGCCAGGGCAACAGCATCAGGCCAGCCCAGCATAAAATCAGCATCTGTCCACCGACCGGCGCTAACTGGCGCCAATACAGTGGTAACTCAAATAATCCGGCCCAGACAGTGTAGACAAAACACCAGAGGCCCAGATGAAATCCAACTAACAGCAGCGCCAGTAACCAGCGCTGAGCCTGGCCAAGCTCGTTATTTTTGCTTGCCATCGCGCCATATAACGACAGCACTAACAATGCTAAGGCCTGAAACGCCAAAACAGCAGTACTCGACACCAGCCGGCTGAATTCTTCCGTCACCAGATTAAACTGGAAATAATGCGAAATTGCCGCGCTCATACCAACCACAGCAGCGCCATATAACCCGCACATAGATAAACTGCATTTCCACAAAGCCTGCATCTGTATGCTCCTGCTAAGTTGTATTTCTTGGCCGCCGGATAAATTCACCACAGGCAGCAGCTGCCAGAATAAAAGCCTGCTCTGCTGGCAAACCCGCCCGTTTTGGCAGCGCATAATCATGGTCGGCGCCGGTTAACTCAATAACTTCAGCCTTACCTGCAACCAGCCGCAGCGACTCTGCACTGCCAAAGGGATCACGGCTGCCCTGACAAAGCAATAACGGCCTTTGCAGGCGTTGTAAGCACTGACTGCGTGCTGCGACTGTTAAAGCGGCTTTTTCTGCAGCTTTGGCTTTTGCCGGCGGGCACAACGGATAACCAAATACCACGCCACCAGCCACTGCAGGCGCAAGCTGAGTTCCTGCCAAATACATGCTGACTACCCGCCCGCCTAAACTTTTACCAGCCAGCCAAAGCGGCAGTTTATCATCCGCCGGAATTGCAGCTATCAGCTGTTCCAGCTCTGGCATTAATTTGTCAGCTTTTGGCGCGACCTGGCGTTTGCCCAGCAATGTCTGCTGCATAAAATTAAAATTGGCAGCAACTA
>CBFGPY010000878.1:0-1579 GCA_965650755.1 uncultured Chromatiaceae bacterium
TTAGCCAGAACAAAGCTGGCGCGCGTAGCGGCGGTTTTTCCAGCGCGCCACGGACTATATCCTGTTTACCCAGCTGAAAGCGGGTGATTTTTTTGCCAAGCGCATCGGCTGTGGCGAGGTCCAATTTAGCCTCATCAAAGGGCAGTCCGTATAGCGCCTGATTTTGTTTTGCGGTTTTCACCGGACTGCCGTCGGCGATTTTAACAAAATATTTGGTTTGCAGAATTTTGTCTGCTGGTAGGTTTTGCAGCAAAGGTTTGTTCTTTGCAAGCTTAGATGCACCAGACTGGTCGGGCAGCCAACGCACAAATTGGAAATGCTGCTTTATAAAGGCTGGGTCGGTCAGGCGGGATTTGCGGCCGGCGGCCTGGTCTTCACCAGTGATCTGGCAAATATACAGCAGGGTATTTCGAATTTCAGCAACCGGTACTGTTGCCCCCGGCACTTTGCCACCATGAATGGCTACCGGGTCATAACTTTGGCCTTTATCAATATACTTCAGCGTTTCTGTAGCCACCTGACATAAATCATTACTTCGGTCCGGCCATTGCCCGGCGACAAACTGCGGTTGCTGCGTAGTAAAGGTGGCTGCCGCATAAACAGGTGCTAACACAGATAATGGTAGTACCGCAGCAAACAACAATTTCGCAGATAGTGCAGGGCCGTGCTGAAAACCAGTCATAAAAAGGCTCAGTTAAATAAACTGCGAGCAGACTAGCGCAGTGCAGGCCTGTGCTCAAGCCAGAAGCGGGTTATCGAAGATTAACTGCTGAAATGACAGGCAAAATTGCTTGTATTTGCCCATCGCTGCTTCTATCGTGGCTAAGACTGTGGTCAATTGTATGCCGCAGTGAAGCGCTAAAGCCCGGAGTATCGCATGCCGCACGACCATCATCATCACCATCATGAAAGTCAGAACATCGCCACTGCGTTCTGGCTGAACTTCAGTTTTACGCTGATTGAAATTGTCGGTGGCCTGCTGACAAATAGTGTGGCGATCCTGGCGGATGCTGTACACGACCTGGGTGATAGCCTGGCGATTGGTTTTGCCTGGGTAGCCAGTAAAATCGCCGGCAAAGAGGCAAACAGCCGCTATAGCTATGGGTACCGGCGCTGGTCGTTGCTCAGTGCTTTAGTGACCGGTGTGGTACTGGTGGTCGGTTCTGTGTTGGTATTAATTACGGCGATCCCGCGGCTGTGGGAGCCGGTATTACCTCATGCGCCCGGCATGATCGCATTGGCGGTGCTGGGTGTTGCCGTAAATGGCGCTGCGGTGTTGAAACTTAAACGGGGTAAAACCCAAAATGAGCAGGTGCTGAGCTGGCATTTGCTGGAAGATGTGCTCGGTTGGGCTGTGGTGCTGATTGGCAGCGTGCTGATTTATTTCACCGGCTGGGCTTTTCTTGATCCGCTGTTGTCGATTGGTTTTACCTTATTTATCCTGTTGAACGTCTGGCGTAGCCTCAAGCGCACCATTGCGCTGTTCTTGCAAGTGACACCCGATGCTGGTTTGACGGCGCAGCTCGAGCGGGAGTTAACCGCATTACCTTTTGTTGAAAGCGCCCATCATCTGCATTTG
>CBFGPY010000879.1:0-1567 GCA_965650755.1 uncultured Chromatiaceae bacterium
GATAAGCTCAAGGAAAAAACTGTCCGGAAAATACTGCTGATAAAACTGCACCAGTGCATCAGTACTGGCCTGATTGCCTTTGATCAGCGCTTTGCCGAGTGGCCCTTCTTTGCCGCCGGAAATCACAATCAGGCCTTTGTGGTGTTCAGCCAGCCAGTCGTGGTCAATCTGAGGTTTATTGTCGACATGCCCGCGTAAATAAGCTTTGGACAACAGCATGGTCAGGTTTTGGTAACCGTCGTTATCGGCGGCCAGCACTAACAAACGGCAGGCTTCGCCCGGGAATAACGGATGCTGCGCCCAGAGATCAGCACCGACAATAGGTTTAATACCAGCGTCGTGCGCGGTCGAATAAAACCGCACCAGACCACACATGTTCATCTGATCGGTCAGCGCCAATGCCGGCATCGCCTGTTTTTTTGCGGCGCTGACAATAGGTTTGATTTTCGACAAACCGTCGATCATCGAAAAGTCGCTGTGCACCCGCAGGTGGACAAAAATCGGTTCCATCAATGCTCCGCCACGCGCTTGAAGTCGTGGTTATAACAGCTCGCGCACCGGCCGGAAACTGCGGCGGTGCTCCGCTAAAATGCCATATTGTTGGATTGCCGCCAGATGTTCAGCGGTCGGATAACCTTTATGCCCGGCAAAGTTATACTGCGGGTGCAGCTGATGCAAGGCAGTCATCTCGGCATCGCGCGCCACTTTTGCCAGAATCGAGGCGGCGCTGATCTCCGGCACCAGACTATCGCCTTTGACCACCGCAGTAGCCCGGCCTTTCAGCCCATCCGGAACACGATTGCCGTCGATCAACACCCATTCCGGTCTGATCTGAAGACCCGCCACCGCCCGCTCCATCGCGAGCATTGTGGCGTGCAGAATATTCAATGCATCGATTTCATGCACTTCCGCGCGGCCAAGGCTCCAGCTTAATGCTTTGGCTTTGATTTCATCAACCAATAATAACCGTTTCTTTTCACTGAGTTTTTTCGAGTCATTCAGACCAGTGATTGGATTCGCCGGATCCAGGATCACCGCTGCTGTGACCACAGCACCGACTAAAGGACCACGCCCGACTTCGTCTACACCAGCGATCAGAGAAAAAGGCGGCCGATTAAATTCTAAAGTCATGCAACGTCTCCGGTAGCAGTACGCTTTAATAACATTGCAATTTCTCTGGCGGCAGTCGTGCTGGCATCACAGCGGATTTGCTGATGGATAGCGACAAAATCCTGATTTAAGTCCCGCCCTTTCGCGCCAAGTAGCGGCTGCATCTGACTGACAAGGGCGTCGACTGTCACCGCATCCTGCAGCAGTTCTGGCACCAGCGCTTTGTCCGCCAGTAAATTCGGTAAGCTGAAATGTTTGAGTTTGACCATGCGGCTGGCAATTTGATAGGTCAGCCAGTTGGTCTTATAAGCCACCACCATCGGCGTTTTCGCCAGCATGGCTTCGAGCGTGGCAGTGCCTGAGGCGATATAGACTGCGTCAGCGGCGGTCAGTACCTCACGCGCCTGTCCGACCAACAATTTCACCGGTAAATCCGGCGCCACTTGTGCCTTAATCT
>CBFGPY010000880.1:0-1564 GCA_965650755.1 uncultured Chromatiaceae bacterium
AGAAGAAGCGGCTAACAGCAGTGCAGCTGCGAATAACTTAGATTTCACGATTAATGTTCCTTGTCATTGGTTAGTAAAGCGAGCTCAATAAGCAGAAATTGTGCCATCACAATTTAACTATTTAACTCATATAGTTAACCATTAATTAGCTGAACCTATTTTAGCAACTTGTAAAAATATCAGACGAAAAACTTCATATTGTAAACAGGGTGAGTTTGAAAAAACCGTTTAGTTGCGCATCGAAAAAATAACACAACATCTGCTGCAACTCTGTCATTGTTGGAATGTAATTTTTTTGTGAATTCAATTTTGGCGTGTTAGGGTAAGAACCTAGCACAGGAGATTGATATGTCTTTGATTCGTTTATCATCGCTCGTTATGACAGTTGCCACAGCCCTGGCCTTTTCTGCACAAAGCGCTGAACTGGCACGATTATCATTGTCACAAGCTCAGCAATTGCAACAGCAAGGCAAACTCAGTTCAGAAGCTCTGACACGCTATTATCTGAATCAAATCGCCACGCTGGATAAACAAGGTCCTGCCCTGCATGCCATGACCGATATGGATCCTACAGCACTGACACAGGCCCAAATACTGGATGCCGAAAGGAAAGCAGGAAAAGTTCGCGGCCCGCTACATGGTATCCCTGTTGTACTCAAAGCCAACATCGCCACGGCAGACCAATTGCCAACTACGGCCGGGGCCCTGGTGCTGAAAGACTTTAAAACCAGTCAGGACGCCAGCTTAGTCCGGCAACTACGCGAGGCTGGCGTTGTGATCCTTGGCAAAACCAATTTATCAGAATGGGCAAACTTTCGTGGTGAGGGCTCTGCCAGTGGCTGGTCCGCGCTGGGCGGCCAAACTAAAAACCCTTATGTATTGAGCCAAAGCCCCTGTGGTTCCAGTTCTGGTTCTGGTGTTGCTGTCGCGGCCGATTTAACCTTGCTAGCTGTCGGTACTGAAACGGATGGTTCTATTACCTGCCCTGCGGCAATCAACAACGTCGTTGGCATCAAACCAACACATGGCGCTGTATCAGGCCATGGCATCATTCCTATCGCCAGTTCGCAGGACATCGCCGGCCCTATGACCCGCAATGTTGCAGATGCAGCCGCGCTGTTACAGGTGATTGCTACACCAGAAGCGCAACAACGTTATGGCGACCTGAACACTGCTGTTGGCCGGCAAACGGTCAGGCAAGTGGTATTAGTACGGCATTATGACAAAGACTTTCCAGCCGTTGCAGCCATGCTTAATCAGTTAAAACAGCAACTGACGGCTTTAGGCGTCACAGTCAAAGAGCGTCAGGTCTGGCAGTTGGCAGATGCCGTTTACCAGGATGAGTTTAAAGTCTTAGTCTATGAATATAAAAGAGATTTAAATCAGTGGCTGCTGGATTTTAACGCCCCACCGCCAGCAAAAGATATCAACAGCATCATCGCGTTTAACAAGCAACAAGGCAAAACCGCCCTGGCTTTTTTTGGTCAGCAGTATCTGGAACAGGCGCAGGCCATAGATCTGGACAAACAAAAGGCTGATTACCAGCAAGCACGACAAAACTCTC
>CBFGPY010000881.1:0-1563 GCA_965650755.1 uncultured Chromatiaceae bacterium
TCGGTGCCAAACCGCAGTTTTCCAGGCTAGCCACTATCCGCGCTGCCAGTTGTGGATCTGTCAGCTGACGGCCGGACAAATTAATCGCCAGATGCGACAACTGCAGCTCTTGCTGCTGCCAAAGCTGAAAGTGACGCAATGCCTGTTGCAACACCCAATCTCCAATCGCCTGAATTTGACCATCTTGTTCAGCGATTGGGATAAACACCGCCGGTGAGACCTGACCAAATTTTGGATGCAACCAGCGGATCAGCGCTTCGGCGCTGTCGCAGGATCCATCCGTCAACCGAATTTTCGGCTGAAAACTCAAACTGAATTCCTGACTCTCCAACGCATGGTACAACGAGTTACTGAGTTCAAAATGCTGGCGTTTTTGTTCGACCATACCGGCGTCATAACGCAAAAAGAAACCTGCCGGATTCACCAGATTCTGCCGGCATGCCACATCAGCATGTTGCAGTAACAACGCAGCGGTCGCACCATCGGCCGGCGACAAAGCGTAACCCACACAAAAAACCAGCTGAACCGGATTGAAACTCAGTACCAGTTGTTGCCGGAACGGCCGAAGGATTTGCTCAATTGACACCAACAACTGACTTTCCTGGACTAAACCCGGCAACACCAACACAAATTTGTCTGCCGCCACGTAACCCAGCAGCGCTTTGGCCGGTAACTGACTACGGAGCACCTGACCGGTTTTTTCCAGTAGTTCGTCGAGATGGCTCTGGTTTAATGAGGCGTTGTACAAAGCAAAATCCGGCAACAACAACGTAACCACAGCAAAATCCTGTTGGCCTGACGATAACAGGTCCTCAATTCGGGAGCGGATATCTGTTGCGGTCAGCAGCGCATGCACAGCGGAGAACACCTGGTCACTAATGCGCTGTACCGGCATAATTTTCAGCAGATAATGTTGAAGGTCGGAGATGCGATGGCTGAAACTGAATAAGTCACCATGAACACTATGCAATTGAATATCATGGTCTTTTTTGTGTAAAAAGCTGGCCAGTTCAATTGGGTTTATATCGACAAACAATGCAGATAACACCTGTCCACGCAACTCAGATGGCTGCAAACCGAGCACCTGGCATACTGCACTGTTAAACCGCAGCACTTGTCCGGTGGCAGATAACTCAATCAAAGCTTCATGACTGGATAACAACAAACTGGTTCTCTGCTGCTCCGCTTGCCGCCGGTCGCGTTCGCTAATAGCTGCAGCGATTTCTTTCAATAGCTGCCCGTCTTCCCATGGTTTCTCCAGAAAGCGCCAGGCTGCCCCACTGTTCAAACAGGTCAGCAGCGCGTCCCGCTCAGCATAAGCGCTTAAAATCAGCCCAATGGTTAATGGATATTGTTGTTTGACTTGCTGCAGTAATTCGGCGCCATTCATGCCTGGCATGCGAAAATCAGACAGAACCAGAGCGACAGGCTCTGTCGCCAGCACATTTAGCGCTGCCGACCCACTTTCAGCCAGCAATACACGATAACCGGCCCGCAACAAAGTCCGTTGCAGAGCACGCAAAATTGCCGGTTCGTCGTCGACTAATAAGATTGTTTTTGCCA
>CBFGPY010000882.1:0-1556 GCA_965650755.1 uncultured Chromatiaceae bacterium
CTTAAGGACACCGCATGCTGATCCTGCATTTATTCAATCCGGAAACTAACAGCTGGCAAACCGGCGACATCGCAGCATTACAGCTGCCACTGCATGGTGACCAAAAAGCCTGGATAGACCTTTCTGCGGCAAGCTTCTCAGAGCAACAACAGGTGCTGAACCGGTTTCAAATCCATCCGGTCATTGCCGAAGATTATCTGCGAGAGCGTCATCCGCCAAAACTGGAAGCTCATGATGGCTTTACATTATTGATTTTACGCGCTTTTGCCGGTGAAAGCTTTCATGAGTACCCAGGCCATGCCCAGCTCAGCCTGCTGTTTTCCAATCAGGTGTTGTTGTACAAATGCCAGCTGCCGGAAGAGCCTGGTCGCTATAAAGTAAGTACCTTCGACGTCAGCAAGCCGGTGACTCCCGTCAAAGAATGGGTAAAAAGTTATATCCATGCCGTCTCAGCCAGTTATCTGGAGAAACTGATTAACTTTGAAGACGAGTTGGGCGAATTTGAAGATGCCATGCTCACCCATGGTGATGACCATAAAATGAGCCGCATCATGCGGTTTCGCTCGGTTTTTCGCAAACTCGACCGCAACCTCGCCTATCAGAAAGACATGTTTGCCGATTTACTAACGCCGGACGACTTCACTTCAGGTGTAATGTCGCAGTTTGAAGCAGTTGAACTGCGTGATTTTTATGAAAAATTTGAACGGCTGCATTCGATGACCCAAATGTACTACGATCAGCTGGGTGATTTGGTCAGCAGTTATATGTCAACCTCGTCCCATCAAATCAACGAGCGGATGAAGTTACTGACCATGGTATCGACGGTGTTTATCCCGCTGACTTTTATCGTTGGCGTCTACGGCATGAACTTTGACAATATGCCTGAACTGCATATGCCACTGGGGTATTTCTGGACTTTAGCCGGCATGGCTGCTATTGCCCTTGGTATGTTATTAGGCTTTAAAATCAAACGCTGGTGGTAAAGTTGCAGCCGATGCGCATTACCTTAAAAAATGCTGTTGAATTTACTGTAAAAAACTAACCCGGCTGCGGTATCATCCGCAGCAATTTTTCACTCAGGACCATCAGGTCCTGCCGACAGGGCCCGGATCATGGCTGAAACCCAGCTGCTGGATATCGAAGAGATTGTCCGCGACAGTTTTGACGAGCAGGAAGCCGAACTGCTCGGGGAAAAACTCAGCCAGCTGGAGCCGGAAGAAATCGCGGTTGCACTGGAGGCGATGCCGCTGGAGCAGCGCCTCAGCACCTGGCAGGGTCTGCATCCGGATGAACAAATCCACGCTCTGGGTTACATGCGGGAAGACGCCCGCGAAAACATCTTTAAGCAACTTCCGGACGCTGACCTCACCGAACTGGTCGAGCGAATGGACGTCGACGATTTGATTGAACTGCTCGACGAGCTACCGTCCGGCGTTTATCAGGCCGCCTGTTCCAAACTCGACGCCAGCGAAAAACTTTGGCTCGCCACTGCGCTCGCCTACACCGACGACCAATGTGGTCGTTACGCTGACCACGACGTGCTGACCATCCGCAAC
>CBFGPY010000883.1:0-1550 GCA_965650755.1 uncultured Chromatiaceae bacterium
GTGTTAACCACCGTTTGCTATCTCAATGACGTCGACAGCGGCGGCGCACTGCAGATTTACAACGAAGATGATCAACCGCTGCTGCAGGTACAGCCTCAGGCCGGTACTCTGGTGCTGTTCGAAAGCGCCCGATTTCCGCATGAAGTATTACCTGCACATTCAACCCGTTACAGCATTGCCGGCTGGTTCCGGATTGATTAGAAATTACTGAAATTCAACAGTGTCTTGCTTGTGCTGAGCTATGCTCAGCACAGACCCTCTTATATTCGTACCTATTTGCCAGAAGGACCTTGCCATATGCGTCAGAATTTACCCGTTACCAGTCATGAACGAACCTTTCCAGCTGGCCAGAAACTGATTTCCACCACAGATTTAAAAGGCACTATCACCTACGCCAATGATGCTTTTGTCGCGATCAGTGGGTTTTCCCGCGAAGAGCTGGTTGGGCAGCATCATAATATTGTCCGGCATCCGGACATGCCACCGGCTGCTTTTAAGACCATGTGGCAATATTTGCAGCAAGGCAAGCCGTGGATGGGACTGGTGAAAAACCGCTGTAAAAACGGCGATTTTTATTGGGTGCATGCTTATGTCACGCCGATCAGCGAGCTCGGTAAAGTGGTTGGTTATGAATCGGTGCGGGTCGCTCCAGACCGCCAGCTGGTGCAACATGCCAGCACTTTGTATGGGCAAATCAATGCTGGCAAAACCCCACAAGGCCGCAGCTCTGCGCTGACTTACCTCAGTCAGTGGTTTGCATTGCCCGCGCTGAGTTTGCTTGGTGCCGGTGTGGCCGCAGCAACTGGCGCTCTGGGTTGGGCTGCAGGTCTGGCAGCTGTCTCTGCTGTTACAGCAATGGCGGCGACGCAACTGCGCAGTAACAGCGAACTGGCGCTATTAAAATCACAGATGCAACATCCGTTTACCGACCCGCTGGCTGTGCTTACTTACGCGCAGCAAAATGGTGCTTTAGGTGCGCTGGAAGTAGCATTGCGCGCCAGCAATTCGCATTTAGATACCATGCTGACGCGGATTGAAGATACCGCAACGACAGTGGCGCAGAGGTCCGTGTCGGCCTATGAACTGTCCAGCCAGGCCGTGCAGCAGTTACAGCAGCAACAGCAACAAACTGAATTGGTCGCGACAGCTATGCACCAGATGACCACCACTATCGCTGAAGTCGCCAGCCATGTGCAGGAAACGGCCACCAAAGCCAATGATGCCGACGGCCTGGCCCGGCAGGGTTCAGCCATTGCGCGCCAAACCCGTGAAGCCATTTTACAACTACAGCAAACCGTCAACGGCGTCAGCCAGGCAGTGACCACGCTTGCTGACCAAACCGGCATGATTAATCAGGCAGCACAAATTATCGAACAAATCGCCGACCAGACCAATTTGCTGGCACTGAATGCTGCTATCGAGGCGGCCCGAGCCGGTGAACAGGGCCGTGGTTTTGCCGTCGTCGCCGACGAAGTGCGGCATTTAGCCTCCCGCACGACTGAATCAACGCGGCAGATTTATCAGATCATCCGCCAATTATCCGAACAGGC
>CBFGPY010000884.1:0-1549 GCA_965650755.1 uncultured Chromatiaceae bacterium
TTCCAGCCCACGGTCTGTCGGCTGGTAAAACTGTAAATGCTGCATTTCTGGCGGCAAATAAGTCATACCTGCGGCATAGGCACCAGGTTCATCATGCGCATAACGATAGCCTTCACCATAGCCCAGTTCTTTGAGCAAACCGGTGGCCGCGTTGCGAAGCTGTATCGGCACTTCAAATGCCGGCTGTTCTCGGACAAAAGCGCGCATCTGGTTAAAAGCGCTGTAAAGCGCATTACTCTTTGGTGCCAAAGCACAATACACAGCGGCCTGCGCTATGGCTCTTTCTCCTTCCGCCGGTCCAACCCGCTGAAAAGTATCAAAAGCAGTCAGTGCCAGCGACAAAGCTCTTGGATCCGCATTGCCAATATCTTCCGAAGCAATCGCCAATAATCGCCTTGCGACATAAAGAGCGTCACCGCCGCCTTCGAGAATACGGCAATACCAGTACAAAGCAGCGTCTGGCTTAGAGCCGCGCACCGATTTATGAAAGGCAGAAATCAAGTCATAATACAACTCACCCTGATTATCAAAACCAGGCAGCTGGCGTTCAACCAGCTGTTTTAATAAAAGGGTATCAATATTGCCATCAATGCTGCTCTGCGCGGCAAGTTCCAGCAAATTTAACATTTTGCGGGCATCACCGTCGGCCAGCTGCAATAACAACTCGGTTGCGTGAGGGGCCAGCACAACTGGGAACTGCTGATTCAATGTTTCGTCTGCTAAGGCGCGTTGCAGCAACTGACGTAAATCATCATTGCTGATTTTGCGCAGTACACAAACGCGGGCGCGCGATAACAACGCATTATTCAGCGCAAAAGACGGGTTTTCAGTGGTCGCGCCAATAAAAATAATGGTGCCATCTTCGATATGCGGTAAAAAGGCATCCTGCTGACTTTTGTTAAAGCGGTGCACTTCGTCAACAAATAACAGCGTACGCTGCCCCTGTTGTAAACGGTTTGAGGCGCGCTCAATAGCCTCCCGGATCTCTTTAATACCGGCAGTAACCGCGGAAATTTTTTCAATCGCAGCTGCAGTGTTGCCGGCAATCAGTTCGGCCAGACTGGTTTTGCCGGTGCCTGGCGGCCCCCAAAAAATCAGCGAATTCAGCTGGCCAGCTTCGATGGCACGACGCAGCGGCGTGCCGGGGCCAAGTAAATGTTGTTGGCCGACATAGTCCTGCAGGTTTTTCGGCCTTAACCGTGCTGCCAGCGGCCGCACGTCAGGGGCAAAACTAAATGACAGATTACTCACTTGCCGCGTAAATCAACGATATCAACGCCATTGGGCGGGCTGAATTTAAATTGAGCACTGTCGATGCTGACATTACTTTGCATGGCAATAAATTCAAAACTGCTGGTCTGCCCGTCCTGACTGGCTACAGCCATTTTAGCAAGGCCCACACCGGAAAATTGCAGAGTCAGCTTTTGCACCGGATTGTTTTTATCCTTTGGCGTAATGACAAAAGTTTCACCCTGTCCGCTGACATCATAAAGTGCCCATAACTTGGCGTCGCTGGAAGTCAGCAGCACAAAAGGTGTTTTGTCGACTT
>CBFGPY010000885.1:0-1547 GCA_965650755.1 uncultured Chromatiaceae bacterium
GATTTTGCATCTCGCCAGTTGCCTGGCACTCAGTGAAGCCAACGCCGAGGTGTTTCAGCTCTATGACTTGACTGACAAACAAATTATAGAAGTGTTGGGCCTGAGTAAAGACGACTTGCATGACGCCAGCAGCTTCGCCTTTTTAGAAGGGATGTCAATACTGAGTTTACTTAATCCGGCGCTATTTAGTATTTTCTGAAACAAAGCGCAGCTCTTCATCATCTGTGATAAAAAACCGGGCCAAAGCCCGGTTTTCTTATCGCTTTTAACTACAGGCTATCCTGATTTCAATCGCGCACAATCGACATTTCATCTAACAAATTCTGCGCACCATCAACATACTGCATCATCCACAGCACAAAACGGATATCGACATGGATAGCCCGGGTGATAGCCGGGTTAAAGTACCAGTCTTTGCTGATTGATTCATAAGTCGAATCAAAATTCAGACCAATCAGCTCGCCTTTGCCATTCATCACTGCGGAGCCTGAATTACCGCCGGTGGTGTCCGCACTGGATAAAAAGTTCAGCGGTACAGAATCAAACGGCAGTGCCGGTTTTGCCTCAAGGTCAGCATAGTAATAACCGTCATACTGTTTCGCCTGATAGGCTTTCACCAGGTTTGCCGGCAACCGGAACACACCGTCTGGCTGTTGTTTGGCAATCATACCGCGTACCGAAGTAAAAGGCGTTTTATACACACCATCAGCTGCCGGATAGCCATCGACATGACCATAAGTGACCCGCAGCGTACTGTTGGCATCCGGATAAACCGGCTTACCTTTGCTCTGATTAAAGGCTATCACCGCCTGCATATAAGCCGGACGGGTCTTTAACAATGCGCCCTGAATCGATTTTTGCTGCTGTTCCAGTGCAATTTGTTGCTGATACACCGCAACAGCGGCTTTGATAAACGGGTCTGAACTTGCAGCAAACTCAGCCGGAGCTTTGTCCAGCCAGGCCAAACGGCCTGCACTGCTGCCCAAAGTGGTTTTGTCATACCATGGTTTTAACACGGCGCTGATTTGTGCAGCAGTCATGCCCGGTACCAGACCGAGTGCATCATCCAGAGCCTTGACACGTAACAAGGGCTTCTGCTGCAAATACACTTCCAGTTGTTGGCTCCACAGCGCTAAATCAACCGCAGGCGCAAAGCTGGTGTCCAGGCGTTTTAACCGGCCCTGCCACATTTTCAGGTCTCGCTGCTGATAACCCAGCTCGCGTTCCTGATCCGGCTTTTGCTGCTCCTGAGCCAATCGGTATAAATCCTGCGCCGCTTTGAATAAATCGCTGCGTTTGGCATTGTCAAAGTACCAGGTCTGTTGCTGATACTGCTGTTCAGCACTGACCACTTCTTTGAGCGCAGCCAGTGCTTGCTGATGGCCTTTGCGGCTGCTGTCTGCGGCAATCCAGTCCAGTAATTCCTGCTGTTGCTGCTGTTTAATGGAGTGAATATCGGTCACTTTAAAGCCATCCAGCAGACCCTGCATTTTTTTCATCCGGTTGTTATAACCTTTAACCACAGAGGCGTAGCGCACCTGCAACGC
>CBFGPY010000886.1:0-1546 GCA_965650755.1 uncultured Chromatiaceae bacterium
AATGTCGCGGGTATGCAAAAAGCCCAGAGCATCGTCGACACTGTCGCGATACAACAAGATCCGGCTGTGTTGTGTAATAGATAACTGATGCAGGATATCTTTCCACTCGTCGTTGATATCAATGCCGATCAATTCATTACGCGGCACCATAATGTCTTCGACTGTGGCTTTTTCCAGATCCAGTACGCCGACCAGCATACTCTGATGTTGACCCGGCAAAATGGCACTGGCTTCATGGACGACTGTTCTGAGTTCTTCACTGCTGAGGCTATGGCCCTGATGTTGCTCGGCGCTGACACCAAACCAGCCCAGGATACCGTTACAAATCCTGTTCATCAGCCACACGACCGGATATAGCACTTTCATCATTGGCTTCAGAACGAGACTGCTGGGAAAGGCTACGCGCTCGGGATGCAGTGCGCCCAGTGTTTTTGGTGTGACTTCGCCAAAAATCAGGATGATTAATGTCAGTGCTGCAGTTGCAATCGCAATGCCGTAGTCACCGTACAGCCTCATACCAATCACAGTGCCTATAGCTGATGCAGCGATATTCACCAGATTATTGCCGACCAAAATAAGACCGATCAGACGATCCCGCCGTAGCAACAAGCCATGCGTGCGCAAAGCGCCTGGATGATTTTCGTTTAATAAATGTTTGAGCCGGTAGGGGTTTACCGACATCATCGCAGTTTCAGTTGCGGAGAAATATGCCGAGCAGAGTACCAGAAACGCCAGAATAAGCAGCAGCGTACCGGTTGATATTGCGTCCAAAGCGGGAATTGCCTGTGTTGCCGTTCAGAGCCAATTAATATGCGAAATCAGCCACAGCGTCAAGCCGGACTAAAGTAATACTTCCCGCACAAAGCGACTGCCAAAGTAGGCCAGCGTTAATAACAGACTACCGGTCATGGTCAGGCCATTGGCAACCCGACCGCGCCAGCCGGCGAATTTGTGTCCGGCTAACAACACGACAAATACCGCGAAACCAAGTGTGCTCAATACGTTTTTGTGTAAATTGTGCCGGGCAAACCAATCCTGGCCAAATACTGCCCCACTGATAACAGTGATACCAAGCAGCAAAGTCCCCAATAAAATCAACCGGAACAGAAGTTGTTCAGCCTGCATCAATGGCGGCAGCACAGTACCTGCTGGCAGCGGCGTTTTTTGTTTCAACCGCTGGCTGATTAGACTGACCTGGAACGAATACAAGGTTGCCATTATCAGAATTACATAGGCGATAAAAGCGACCATAATATGGGTCAGTAGCCAGGGGCTATGCTCAAAATGCTGCAATTGAACAGTATCGGGCAGTAGGATAACTGCCAGTTGCACCAGTGCAGCAAAGCCATAAACTATAGGCAGCAGCAACAAAATCGGTGTGCGTAATGCTGTGACAGTAAAGGCGGCAGTAATAAGCCAGCACACCAGAGAACTAACATTCAGCAGGCTGAAATTCTGGCCTTCGGCCGTGAATAAACTCTGACTAAGCCCCAGCATATGCAGCACGACGCCTGCCGTTGCTACACTAAACAATAACTTCAGACGC
>CBFGPY010000887.1:0-1546 GCA_965650755.1 uncultured Chromatiaceae bacterium
CAGGTGGTGTATTGGGGCACTGAAGATATAGACACTGAACTGGAACGGATCAGAGCTTTAGGCGCCGATGTGGTAGCACCTGTGACTGATGTGGGGGACGGCATCAGGGTCGCGACTCTGGGTGACCCATTTGGCAACGTATTGGGCCTGATCCAAAATCCGCTGTTTAATCTGACACAAGTACGCTAATCCGTTGTTGCCGGAAAAAATAAAGCCACCGGTCGGTGGCTTTATTGTCAAAGTAGTGCTTGTTACAGACCTTCGAGGTCTTTCAGACTCAGCTCATCATAAATCTGTTTACACCACTGCTTGATGCGTGCTTCGCTCAGTTCCGGTTGACGGTCTTCGTCAATGCCTAAACCAACGAAATGATCGTTGTCGACCAAGGCTTTTGAGGCGACGAAGTTGTAACCTTTCGTTGGCCAGTGGCCGACGATGATGGCGCCTTTAGGTTCGATAATGTCGCGTAAGGTGCCCATCGCATCAAGGAAGTACTCGGCGTAATCTTCCTGATCACCGCAGCCGAAAATTGCCACCAGCTTGTTATTAAAATCGATGTTTTCCAGCTCAGGGAAAAAATCATCCCAGTCACATTGCGCTTCGCCATAGTACCAGGTCGGGATCCCGAACAGCAGCAGGTCAAAAGCGGCGATGTCTTCTTTTGAGCTTTTGGCAATATCGTGCACATCTACCAGATTTTTACCCAGCTCTTTCTGGATTTGTTTTGCGACATGTTCAGTGTTACCTGTGTCGCTGCCAAAGAAAATTCCAACAGTAGCCATAATTCAGCCTTCTTACTTTGTTATCAGCGGCTTTGCTAAAGCCTGAGTTAACAGTTGTTCGATCAACGCACTGCGGGTTGTCTGCAGTGCCTGTGCTCTTGCATCCAGCTTTTGATACAAATCTTCTGGTATCTTCGACTCAATGCGTTTTAATCCTTTACTGCGATCACGCCGCACCTGATTGCGCTTATTCAGCTTCAGCTGTTCTTCACGCGGCAGAGGATTGGTTTTTGGGCGACCCGGACGCTTTTCATGGGCGAACAGGTCAATTGTCGTTCTGTCGCTGGAAATCTTTGCCATCAGCCCATGCCCTGTGACTCGTAAATGACCTGAATAATTCCTTTGGCGATAAAACCAAAGCATCCAAGAAACAATACCAGCCAGACAAAAATTCTGCCGAATTTTGGCACATCACCTTTTTTCAACACGTCTTGTATTGCCATCCCAATCAGGAAAAACAATGCAGCGAGCGCAAACCAGGTGCCAAAGGTTTCAATTTGTTCCATGTACTGATTTAACATGACGGAGACCTGCAAAAAAAACCCGCGCAATATAGCACAAAGCGCAACAGAAAAAATTGCGTCAACTCAATAAAAAGTCAGCAGTAATTTTGGCAAAAGCGGCAGGTTTCTCGGCGTGTAGCCAATGTCCTGTGCCTTCAATCACCTTAGCACGGGCTGCAGGAAACAACTTGAGGATCTGAGGTTGATGTTCCGCTAACAGATAATCTGAATTGCCGCCTTTGATAAACAGCACCGGGCCTG
>CBFGPY010000888.1:0-1545 GCA_965650755.1 uncultured Chromatiaceae bacterium
CCGGCGGCTTTGGCCGCATCCAGCTGCATCAGCCGGGTCAGCACTTCATGGTTAGCCTGAATTTGTGCGTTGACCAGTTGCTCAATCTGACGGACTTCGTCCGCTTTGACTGCTTCAAAATGGGCGAAGTCAAACCGCAGACGATCCGGGCCTACTTGCGAGCCTTTTTGCACCACGTGGGCACCTAACACCTGCTGTAAAGCGGCATGTAATAAGTGCGTCGCTGAGTGGTTTTTACGAATGGCGCTGCGCCGCTCGTTATCAATTTGGGCATCGACGCGCTCACCGACGGTTAACGTACCGGTGATGGTGCCGCGATGTGCGAAAGCTTTGCCGATTTTGACCGTATCGACCACGTTGAACACTGCACCGGACGCCAGCGTTAGAGTGCCGGTATCGCCCATCTGACCGCCGGATTCAGCATAAAACGGTGTTTTATCCAGGATCACCAGTGCCTGCTGGCCATCGATAACAGATTCAACTTTGTCGCCATCGCGGACAATTTCCAGCACCACGGCATTGCCGTGTTGTTCAGTGTAACCCGTGAAATCTGTCACTTGCTCAGAAGTCACGGTTTGGTTGTAATCCTGGCCAAAACTCGATGCAGCCTGCGCGCGTTTACGCTGTGCTTCCATCGCCGCTTCAAAACCGGCCTGATCTACGGTGAAGCCCTGTTCACGGGCGACGTCGCTGGTTAAATCCACCGGGAAGCCATAAGTGTCGTAGAGTTTAAACACCACTTCACCCGGGATCTCTTTGCTGTCGCCCAGTTGTGCCAGCGCATCTTTTAATAACAGCAGGCCACGCTCCAGCGTTTTACCAAACTGCTCTTCTTCCATCCGCAGTACTTTTTCGATAATGGCTTGTTTTTCAATCAGCTCCGGATAGGCCTCGCCCATCTGCACGGCAAGTTCTGCCACTAATTTGCTGAAAAACACGCCTTTGGCGCCGAGCTGATTGCCATGGCGAACCGCGCGGCGGATGATCCGGCGCAGCACATAACCACGGCCTTCGTTGGACGGCATCACACCATCAGCGACCAGGAAAGAACAAGAACGGATATGGTCGGCAATCACGCGCAGTGATTTGTTGTCCAGATCTGTAGTGCCGGTCACCGCCGCGGCAGCTTTGATCAGGCCCTGGAAAGTGTCGATTTCATAGTTGCTATGCACATGCTGCAGAATCGCCGCGATGCGCTCTAAGCCCATGCCGGTGTCAACGCTTGGTTTTGGCAGTGGTTCCATCCGGCCATCGGCGTGGCGGTTGAACTGCATAAAAACGTTGTTCCAGATTTCGATGAACCGGTCGCCGTCTTCTTCCGGTGAGCCCGGTGGGCCGCCCCAGATATGGTCGCCGTGGTCGTAGAAAATTTCAGTACAAGGGCCACAAGGGCCGGTATCGCCCATGGCCCAGAAGTTGTCAGACGCAAAAGGCGCGCCTTTGTTATCACCGATGCGGATAGCCCGTTCCTTTGGCACACCGATTTGCTGGGTCCAGATATCAAAAGCTTCGTCGTCTGTGGCATACACAGTGATCCACAGCTTT
>CBFGPY010000889.1:0-1542 GCA_965650755.1 uncultured Chromatiaceae bacterium
GCGGACAGTCAGGAAATCTATGACTACGCCTTAAAATTGCAGCAGACGTTCACTGCGAGCGGCAAGTTCTTCTTCCCGCCGATGCTGGACATGAAAATTGACCAACCGGAATATCAGCTGAATATCGACCGCGAAAAGGTTGCCGATTTGGGCCTGGATATGCGCACTGTGACACAGGATTTGGGCATTCTGCTGGGCGGTGGCTGGGTGAACCGCTTTAACAAAGATGGCTTAAGTTACAAAGTGATCCCACAGGTGAAACGGATTGAACGGCTGACGCCAGACGATTTGACCAAGCTGTATATCACGGGGCCGGACAACAGCATGATCCGACTGGACCAGATTGCGACCTTAACCCACTCCACAGTGCCACGTTCGATTAACCGGATGCAGCAGCTGAATGCAGTGAAAATCTCCGGTGTTGGTGCTGGTTCTTTGGATGAAATGCTGAAGTACATGGAAGCCGAAGCGCGTAAGATTTTACCTGCGACTTACACCATTGATTACACCGGCGAATCCCGGCAGTTAAAACGTGAAGGCAATACCTTCCTGCCGGCGTTCCTGACGGCACTGACGATGATTTTCCTGGTGCTGGCAGCGCAGTACAACAGCTTCCGTGACCCCATTGTAATTCTGGCAGGCTCGGTGCCACTGGCGATGTTTGGTGCCTTGATTTTTACCTTCTGGAAAATGTATGCGCCGATCCCGCATTGGACTGATGCTATCAGCAGTACATTAAATATCTATTCGCAGGTGGGGCTGGTGACCTTGGTCGGCCTGATTGCCCGTAACGGTATTCTGGTGGTGGAATTTGCCAATAAACTGCAGGAAGAGGGCCGAGCCAAGATTGATGCTATTCGCGAAGCGTCTGTGTTGCGGTTACGGCCGGTGCTGATGACCAGTATCGCGACGATTGCCGGTCATACACCGCTGATTTTCGCCGAAGGTGCAGGTGCCGAAGCGCGCAACTCGATTGGTATTGTATTGGTGTTTGGTATGACAATCGGCACTATTTTTACATTGTTTGTGCTGCCGTCAATTTATGTGTTGCTGGCGAAAGACCACCAGAAAGACATGATCCGTCAGGCCGAACTCGAAGCAGTTTAATCCGTTGGATGAAGCAAAAAGGGCAGCTCTGGCTGCCCTTTGTTTTTCTGGTGATGTGCTAAACAGTCTCTGTGAGCAAAGCCGGCATTTCTGCTATTGGTACTGGCTTAAACCACCGATATTTGCGTCAGATGCTGGCGAATATGCAGCTGATGCGCTGCCTGAAAATCAGCATGGCTCAGCACACCATAAGCAAAATGCGGCGCCAGAGTGCTTGCCGCAGTGAATTCATCCAGCGCTTGCAGCAAAGCAGCCAAAGCAACTTGCGGGTCCAGTGCAGCATCCAAATCCGGCATGCCGGGAATCACTTCATCGAGCGGATGACGCATGGCACCAGCGGCTTTAAAGCCTTGTAGTGCCAAAGGCCCGATACTGTGCTGAAACCACCAGCTACGCTGTTGTGGATAGCCCTGATACGAACCACGGACACTCTGC
>CBFGPY010000890.1:0-1538 GCA_965650755.1 uncultured Chromatiaceae bacterium
ACGGCATCCCCAATGATGGTGGAACGCAGGTGGCCGACGTGCATTTCTTTGGCAAGGTTTGGCGCTGAATAATCAACCACCACGGTTTGCGGTGCTGTGTTAGCACTGACGCCTAAACGCGGGTCGGCGACAGCATGTTGCAGCTGCGCCGCCAGCCAGTCTGGCTTTAACGTGACGTTGATAAAACCCGGGCCGGCGATTTCAACTTTGTCCGCAATGTCCGCGAGTTCCAGCACATCCACCAGCTGCTGTGCCAAAGCACGTGGATTGGTTTTTAATAACTTGGCGGCGGCCATAGCGCCGTTAATCTGATAATCGCCAAACTCAACTTTCGTGCTTTGTGTCACTGCGGTGTTGGTATCCGCCGGCAAGCCGACTTTGATCATCGCGGCCTGCGTTTTTGCGGCCAATAACTGTTTGATATTCATTTTAAATCCTGTGTAAAACCTTGTTATTAACCGGCGTGCGCGTGTTCACGGGTTTTATGGAAACGGATTTTCGGGTGCCGTTCCATCGCCAGGTTCAGGTTCACCATCGTTGGCGCCAGATAACTTAAGTTATCCCCGCCATCCAGCGCCAGGTTAGTGCTGGCCTTGTTTTTAAATTCTTCCAGCGCTTTGGCATCGTCGGAATACACCCAACGTGCGGTGCTGACGTTCACACTTTCGTAAATCGCATCGACGTTATATTCAGATTTTAACCGGTGTACGACGACGTCAAACTGCAGCACACCGACGGCGCCGACGATCAAATCGTTGTTATCGAGCGGCCGGAATACCTGTACAGCCCCCTCTTCGGATAATTGCACCAGGCCTTTTAACAATTGCTTTTGTTTTAGCGGGTCACGCAGCCGGATGCGGCGGAACAACTCAGGCGCGAAGTTCGGAATACCGGTAAAAGTAAATTTTTCACCCGCAGTGAAAGTGTCACCAATCTGGATAGTGCCGTGGTTGTGTAAACCAATGATGTCGCCCGGGAACGCTTCTTCGACGTGTTCACGGTCACCGGCGAGGAACGTCAGCGCATGCGGTACCAGTACATCTTTGCCGATGCGCACATGGTGCATTTTCATGCCTTTTTCGTATTTACCGGAACAGATGCGTAAAAACGCCACGCGGTCACGGTGTTTCGGGTCCATATTGGCCTGAATTTTAAACACGAAGCCTGAGAAACCCTCTTCAGTCGGTTCCACTGTGCGGCCAGTCGTCGCGCGGTGCTGCGGCGCCGGTGCCCATTCGGTCAGACCGTCGAGCATGTGGTCGACGCCAAAGTTGCCGAGTGCTGTGCCGAAAAACACTGGCGTTAATTCACCTTTTAAAAAGGCTTCGCGGTCAAATTCATGGCTGGCGCCCTGCACTAATTCCATTTGCTCACGCAGGTCGGCAGCAAAATATCCAATCCGGGCATCGAGTTCCGGATTATTGATGCCTTTGATGATGTCGACTTCCTGGATGGTGTGACCGAGGCCAGATTTATAAAAAATCACTTCATCGCGCAGGATGTGGTACACGCCTTTAAACTCTTTACCAGAGCCGATA
>CBFGPY010000891.1:0-1537 GCA_965650755.1 uncultured Chromatiaceae bacterium
AGACCAGTGGCGCGTTACCCTCAGCGCCGTTTGCCTGGAATGAAGTTTCTGAGGCTTCGATTTGTGGCAGGCTGTTCATCAGGTCTTCGATTTTGGTGAAACCTGACAGTTTGATGTCTTCAGATGAAGTGATTTGAACCGGGCTTGCAGTTTCAACGTCAACACGTTTAATCCGCGAACCTGTTACTTCAATCCGTTCAACTTTATCTTTTGCTTCTTCCGTCTGCTCCTGAGCAGACACTGAGGCTGAGGTAAAAGCCGCAGTTGAAGCAGCACCGAATGCAAGGGCAATACGCACGGCATTTGCTGTTTTATTGTTACTAAACATTATTATCTCCCTGGACCACTTAGCAGTGATTTTGTTGTCTGTAAGTCAACTGGCATCGCCCGTAATACCGGTAGTTCGGGCAATTTTTTCCGCGATGTGCGGAAACTGACCACTGGATAATAAGAGTATTTTTTTGCATGGGTCAACCGCTTTTACACAAATTCCTGGTCTATTCAGTGGGGAGCAGGAACTTATTTCAATAACCGTAGTCGCGTGTTTTTTTGCTACTTGACAAATATTCTGATGAAAGGAAAACCGCTTCAGGTAAATATGTTTACAGAATGATAAATTGTTACATTTGTTTGGTTAAATTCAGCAAATTAGCGTCGTCGTCGACAGAAGAAGTTTGGCAAACTGATTGCACACAAAATAACCGCGTAAATTTTTTAGTACATCCTTCCTATACATGTTTTTGATGACCGCAGCTTCTTTCGCAAACCTTTGTTTCGAATACGATCACAGTAAACAGATACAACTGCACTTTCAAAGGACAAACCTAGTCATTCAAGCCACCAAAGTTGGAAGTGCTGGATGTTTTTTCCTGGCTAAGGTCCAAAAAGCAAAACACCCGCTGCTGCGGGTGTTTTATCGGGTTCAATTTTGCTAAAAGCTACTCAGCGTTTAACGCGATCAATGCATCAGTGTAATCATAAGTGACTATCAGGTGTTGCAGCAAATCTAAGCCAAGCACACCATCCGGTAATACTGCTTTATTGACGTAAGTTCCTGTCTTGTCGCCGCGTTTTACTGCCGGGTATAAGCGTTTGCCATTTTCAGTTTCGACGCCCAAAAGCACTCCTTCCAGTTCAAACGGGCCGATCTTCAGCGTATCGACCGTATAAAACTCAGCGGCTGCCGGTAATGTTTTTGCGATCAGGCTACTATCGCCAGCATAAGCTTTTGTTAAAGCTTTCAGCTTTGTCGCAGTTTCACGAGTTGTTAGTACACCAGCACCATTGGTGAAATCGAGTGTCAGCCATAACGGCTGACCATTCAGGACCACTTTGACCGCACGCGCAGACTGGTCATTTGATTTAATTGACTGCGCACCAAAAGTGCTTGCGACCTTAGAGTCGACCTGCGGTCGCATTTCCGTATTCGCTACTTTTTTCATGTTCAAATCTTTTCGGCCGATCAAACGCATCTTCCGTTTCGGGAAATCAATCTGAACAATATAGCTGCGGAAAAATGGAATGCCGAGCACCAGAG
>CBFGPY010000892.1:0-1537 GCA_965650755.1 uncultured Chromatiaceae bacterium
CAAAGTCTCCCGACAAACGCCCTTGCTGAATAATGTCTTGCAGCATTTCCCGCATACGTTCGTCATAGGCTGCCGTGGCTTGCCAGCCTTCCGAGGCCGCTGCAACTGTAATTTCATGCAAACGACGATCATTAAAGAATAATCGCAGGCCAGCCTCGACCATGGCTTTGAACATTTGTCGCAGCTTCTCTGGCGGTTTGTCCGCTGCCTCTATTGCAGTGCGCACTTCAGTTTCAATTTCACGCAGACAATTGGCACAGATCATTTCGCCAATTGCTTGTTTGGAAGTGAAAAACTTATAGATATATGCTTTTGAAAAACCAATAGATTTTGCCAGATCAGACACTGTTGTTTTCATGTACCCGTATTGCTTGAAATGCTCTCCCGCAGCCAGGATTATCTGATCTCTCACATCGTGATCTGCCGGACCGCGTTGTGATACCGGATAGTTGTCTTCGTTACTCATAGATTTTAGAACCCATACAACTTAAGCAAAGTACGCATAGTGTACTCGGCGCAGAAAAAATTGACAACGAGTGACCATTGGGTAATATGGTCACTCATCAATGACCCTATTTGAGAACACCTATGCCTGCTAAACATCAAAGCGTTGCCTTGGTTATCGCCTGTATCATCAGCGGTTGCACTGTTGGCCCAGAGTACGTTGCGCCACAAATCAATGCCAAACAGCAGTTTGAAGGACAACCGGAGGTGACACAGCGTCCTGCCTCTGCACTGACGGCCATTGAGACCTGGTGGCAAGGCTATCAAGACCCTTTGCTGACGCGCTTTATCCAGCTGGCATTGCAGCAAAATCTGGATTTAGCTCAGGCACAAGCCAGAATTGAGCAGGCAAAAGCAGGGTTGTCAGTAGCAAATGTGGCATTACTGCCATCGGGGAATATCGAGGGGCATGCGGCGCGAGCGTATCAGTCAGCCGAGACGCCACTTGGCCAGGTACTGGCTCCCCAGCCTGGTTTTAACCGGTACAGCAACAGTTACGAAGCGAACCTTGGCATCGGCTGGGAATTGGATTTGTTCGGTGCCTTGCGCCATGGTAAAGCCGCCGCCTTGGCGGACTATCAGGCAGCCGCCGCCAGCGAGGGAGCGGTCCGATTAGCGATAGCGGCACAAACCGCAGACATCTACGTCAATATTCGTGGCCTGCAGCTGCGCTTGGATGTAGCAAATCGTCAGCTCCAGACCCAAAAGGCCCTGGTTTCGAATCTACGTTTGTTATCTGAACATGGGCTCATTGCTCCAGCAGAGTTAGATCAGGCTCAAGGTCTGATGGCGCAGGCGAGTGCTGCAGTACCCGTGCTCGAAGCCAGTCTGGTGCAGGCGATGAATGCACTTGATGTGATGCTGGGTACACTGCCTGGCACCTATCATCAGGAACTGGCCGGTGCCAAATCTCTTCCTGCGTTACCGGCAATTCAAGACAATGGTACGCATAGAGATTTATTAAGACTCCGGCCGGATATGATTGTTGCAGAACGCAAACTCGCGTCAGCCAATGCCCAACTTGGTCAAGCAA
>CBFGPY010000893.1:0-1528 GCA_965650755.1 uncultured Chromatiaceae bacterium
AAACGCCTTCACTGTTAAGCAGCAAATGCGGATGGGCGCGGTCAAACAGCGGGGTTCCAAGCTGCGTTTCCAGCTCTTTAATCGCCTGCGAAATCGCGCCGCGGGTCAGACACAGCTGGTCGGCGGCCGCGCCTAAATTGCCCAGCCGCGCCACAGCGACAAAAGCTTTGAGCTGACGGAAACTGACATTCATATAGTTTTCCTATACGAGACATTAAATATATACAGATATGCTAAATGACAAAGCCACTCTAAGCTAGTGCTGAAAGTTGTTAACCGTATAGGTGAATCAATGAACATGAACATTTTTTCCAACATGACAGCACGGCTGCAGAAAGTGCCGACTGCAGCAGCAGGTTTAGCTTTGGGTCTCGCCAGCCTTGGCTGGTGTGCCGATCAGCTCTTTGCCCAGCATGGCAGCTTGCAGCAGGCCGCAGCGCTGCTGGCGTTGCCGCTACTGATGGCGGTATTGCTGAAGTTTTTGCGCTCCCCGCAGCTACTGCAACAGGAGCTGGCGCATCCGGTGGCTGGTAGTCTGCTGCCGGTGATGTGTATGGCGACGCTGGTGCAAACTGCGGCCTGGCAGTCCGTCAGCCCTGCCCTGGCGACACTGGCTTGGTGGCTGGCGCTGGCCGGGCATCTGGCGCTGCTGACTGGTTTTATCCGTCAGCGCCTGGCGCAATTTGCGCTGACTGATTTAGTGCCGGCCTGGTTTATTCCGCCCATTGGTTTTGTCGTGGCCGTGCTGACAGCGCCCGTCAACGCGCCGCAGTGGCTGTTGCAGCTGCTGGCCGGCGCCGGTTTACTGGCTTATCTGCTGATGTTGCCGCTGATGTTATACCGCTTACGTCGCGGCACGCCATTGCCAGCGCCGCAACGGCCTTTGCTGGCCATTCTGGCCGCACCCGGCAGCCTGACCTTGGCTGGCTTGCTGAGTCTGCCACTCGCGGCGGCGTTGCCGGTAAGCCTGTTACTGGGTTTAAGTGTGGTAGCGCTGCTGCTGACGCTCAAAGTCTGGTCGCAACTGCCGCAGCTGCTGTGTGGCAGCTTTAATCCTGCTTTTGCTGCCTGTACTTTTCCGCTGGTGATTAGCGCCACTGCCCTGCTGAAACTGTCTGCACATCTGTCGCTGCAAACTTCGCCACTGCTGCAACAACTGGCCGCCTGGCAACTGTTGCTGGCACAACTGGAGTTTGTCGTCGCCATGGCGGTCTGTGGTTATGTGCTGGCCCGTTATCTGTGGCAATTCAGCCAGATTTGGCGAACTGCCTCTCAAGCCGCCGCTTAATGTTGCGGCTGGTCAAATTGCCATTTTGTGTCTTGCCAGTGATACATCTGCAAACTGAATAACGCCGCGATGTACCAGGCTTGTGTATTGGCCGGCAGGTCTTTTTTCAGCCATAAGCGTGACTGGTCATGGCTTAACTGCAAAGCGGCTTGCTGCAAAGCCCCGTCCTTTAACAGAAAACCCGTTTCGCCGCCCTGAAAGAAGCTGTTGTATTTCGCCAGCTCAGGCGCTGCTAATACC
>CBFGPY010000894.1:0-1516 GCA_965650755.1 uncultured Chromatiaceae bacterium
TATTGAGTTCGTTGAAATTTATCAGCCAATGACCGACACCCAGGCGGCCGGTCAGGCAGACCGTTGTCTCGATTGCGGCAACCCGTATTGCGAATGGAAATGCCCGGTGCATAACTACATTCCGCAGTGGCTGAAGCTGGCCAATGACGGCCGTATTGTGGAAGCCGCTGAGCTGTCGCACAAAACCAACTCGCTGCCGGAAGTTTGTGGCCGGGTTTGTCCGCAGGACCGGCTATGCGAAGGTGCCTGTACGCTGAACGAAGGTTTTGGCGCCGTCACTATCGGCTCAATTGAGAAGTACATCACCGACAAAGCTTTTGAGATGGGCTGGCGGCCGGATTTGTCTGCTGTCGTCAAGACCGATAAAAAAGTTGCAGTCATTGGCGCAGGCCCTGCAGGCCTGGCTTGTGCCGACGTGTTAATCCGTAACGGCGTGTCACCCGTGGTGTTTGATAAATATCCGGAAATTGGTGGCCTGCTGACCTTTGGTATTCCGCCATTTAAGCTGGAAAAAGACGTGTTGAAACTGCGCCGTGAAATTTTCACTGCGATGGGCATTGAGTTCCGCCTCAATACCACTGTCGGCGTTGACGTCAGCTTCGACAGCTTGCTGGAACAATATGATGCGGTATTCCTGGCTCTAGGTACTTACACGCCGATGCAAGGCGGCCTTGCCAACGAAAACGCCCCGGGTGTTTATGAAGCGCTGCCGTATTTAATCGGTAACGTGAATAATCTGCACGGCTGGACCACAGAACATCCGTTTGTCGATTTAAAAGGCAAAAAAGTGGTGGTGTTAGGTGGTGGTGATACCGCGATGGACTGCGTGCGCACCGCCATTCGTCAGGGCGCCAGCAAAGTGATTTGTGCTTATCGCCGGGACGAGGCCAACATGCCGGGTTCACGCCGTGAAGTACAAAATGCGCGGGAAGAAGGCGTTGAGTTCATGTTTAACCTGCAGCCGCTTGGTATTGAAGTCAATGCAGAAGGCGCAGCTGTCGGCGTCAAAGTGGTCACTACCGCTTTGGGTGCACCGGATGCGAAAGGCCGCCGTTCACCGGAGCCGGTGGCAGGTTCTGAGCAAGTGTTGGATGCTGATGCTGTTATTGTCGCCTTTGGTTTCCAGCCAAGCCCGCCAAAATGGCTGGCGGAGCAAGGTGTTGCGCTTGATAGTAAAGGTCGGGTTGTCGCAGCAGAAGATAGTCTGTTCCCGTTGCAAACCAGCCAACAGAAAATCTTCGCCGGTGGCGACATGGTGCGCGGTTCTGACTTAGTGGTCACAGCTATTGCCCAAGGACGCAAAGCCGCAGAGGGCATTCTGGATTATCTGGCAGTTTGAAAGACAGTAGGCTCGACATCGCCGAAAAGCTCTGGGCACCACGTGCCTGCATTTTCGGCGTATCGTCCTTCCATGGACATAAAAAAACCCGGCAAACCGGGTTTTTTCTTAGCAGTACAAATTAAGCACGTTTACGTAAACGCAGAGCCAGTAAACCTAAGCCCAGCAGTGCAGCAG
>CBFGPY010000895.1:0-1516 GCA_965650755.1 uncultured Chromatiaceae bacterium
AAGCCAAAACTTAATAAGGCGTAACTGCGATCAGCCAGCGCTTCGCCGATGGCATGGCGAATGCCTTTGTCATCCTCATGTTTTACCGGCGCAGCGCTGCCGCCAGTGAATTTGGCAATCAGCGGAATAGTCGCGAGCGCTGTCAGCGCCAAGGCCCACATCGCGCCCATCCAGCCGACGCTCTGGATTAGCTTTTGTGACAGCGGCGCAAATACAAACTGCCCAAAAGAACCACCGGCGTTGATAATCCCGGACGCAGTGCCCCGCGCTTCAGCCGGTAAGCGCTGCGAAGCTGCACCTATTAACACCGAAAACCCACTGATACCTGAGCCGACCGCTGTCAGTAAGCCCACACTGAGCACCAGACCCAAAGTACCGCTGGCAAATGGCGTCAGCGCACAACCGGCCGCCAGCAGCAACAAACCGCCAACTAACACCGGGCCTGCACCAAAACGGTCCGCCAAAGCCCCGGCCACCGGCTGCGCCGCGCCCCAGCTCAGCTGCGCAATCGCCATGGCAAAACTGATGGCCGCAATCCCCATACCAGTTGAGGCACTGATTGGCGCCACAAACAAACCAAAGGACTGCCGGATGCCCATAGTGACCATCAAAATACCGGCCGCAGCCAACACGACCACCAATACATCAGGACGACGCACACTGTGAAACATAACAAACACCTTAGCGCCCAAAGTGGCAACAAAAAGTAATTCACCATGATGCCGTTTGCCTAGAAAAAGCACCAGCAGTGGTTATGGCAACAGTGCGTTGCCAGAGACAGGCCGACAGGGCTTACCTGTTACCGCGCAGGCGTTTCCCCTTCAATCAGCGCTTTTTGTGCCTGCAACTCAGCGGTTAAATGTTCAACAACGGCAGTAATGCGCTTAACCCCACGCCACTGCGGGTGCCAGAGCAGCCACAAATCCGAAGTAAACTCAGGGATCGGGTCGCTGGCTCTGACCAGTCCCGCACAGCGATCGCCTAAATAACAGGGTAAAACCGCTAGCCCAATGCCTGCGTTGGCCAGTAATGCCACATGTTCAATATTGTCGCAGCGCATGGTGGCCCGTTCAAAATGGCCCTCGTTTTTTAACCAGGCCACAGAATCCTGATGACTAAAACTGGCATCCGGCGTCACCCAGGGCAGATGTTTCCAGTGCTTGGGGTCTGCCGGTGCAAAGGACCGGGGGCGGTACACACAGACCGCCATCCGGCCTATGTTGGTGCCAATCAAATGCTCAGGCGGCTGGCCGCCCGATCGCAAGGCGATATCGGCTTCGTGCTGCGACAAATCCACTAACCGGGTTGAACTGCTGATTTGCAGTTGAATTTTTGGCAATTTGACCGCCAGCGATTGCAGGACAGGTGCCAGCAGGCTTGGCATAAAAACCGGTGCCACCGACAGGCTCACCTGCCCTGCCAACACATTGGGTTGCATGACGGTGGACGAAGCCAAACCCAGCACTTCGTTTTCGATTTTTTCTGCCAGCGCGATATAGACAGCGGCCGCTTCCGT
>CBFGPY010000896.1:0-1514 GCA_965650755.1 uncultured Chromatiaceae bacterium
GGTCAGCGCCCATTTTTTCCCGGCCCTGCTGGTAGTAAATCGTACAATAAGTCACATCGAGGCCGGGCGTCTGGTACAAACCATCTGGCCGGCAGGCTACATGGCCGGTAGGGTTGCTGGTCACATTAAACTGAATACTGGCCTCGTTTTGGCCACCGAGATTATCAATCACCCGCACTGTCAGTTGCTGATTGCCAGCGACCGCAGTCCAGCTGCTGCTATATGGGGCCGCCGTTTTTTCCGCGATCACAGTGCCGTTTAACACAAACTGCACTTTGGCGACGCTGCCGTCGGCGTCGCTGGCATTAGCGCTCAGTAACACGGTTTCACCGGCATTCAGATTGGCATTGTTGGCCGGCGCTGTGATGCTGACGGTCGGCAACTGATTATTACCGGCACTGACCGTGAAGCTGACCGGCGCAGTCTGGCTGGTCGCGGCTTTGTCATCGGTCGCTTTGGCGTAGACACTGTGATTCCCGGCAACGGCGGTCCAATTCAGGCTGTATGGTGCGCTGCTGTCGCTGCCAGCCAGTTGATTATCAACATAAAACTCGACTTTACTGATAGTGCCATCCGCGTCACTGGCATTGGCGCTCAGTGTCACAGCTACCCCGGTGCTATGGTTGCTGCCAGCGGCTGGCGCTGTCAGGGTCACTTGCGGTGGCTGATTAACCACCACGCCGTCACAGTCACCTTGTTTAGTCCACTCCTGATACGGATTGGAATATTGCGCCGGGTTTTTATTCTGGTTCCACCAGTTAGCTTTATACGCCTTTTGTTCATGCTGGACAGTAGCGCCGCCATTGTAGGCTTTGTTGGCGAGCCAGCTGTCCAGATTGGTACAGCTGACGGCGGCCGCCTGCTGTGACAGGCTGGCGAGACAGAGCGCCAGCAAAGAGTGTGATGTTTTCATCAAAAATTCCTTCAGGCAGGTGACCGGCACCTGCCATGTTTAACCGATTCTGTGCCGCGCTGATGTTGCAGCGGGGCAGCACCATTTATTGCTGTGGATGGCCCAGTCCCTGATGCATTGCATTGAGGATCTGACCGTTATCCGCGTCTAATTCCCAGGCAAAAATGCCGCCTAAACCGTATTGCCGAATGAGGTCACCTTTGGCTTTGACCGAGCGGGCGGTATCGAAGCTGACCAGACTGGTAGTCGTCGGGTTCCAGACATAACTGGCTTTGGCCTGGTCGTCCCAATACAGGGTGTAGCCATTGGCGCCGCTGCCATTGGGGCCACCCATCAGCTGGCTCTCGATTTTTTTATAGTCTTCGATGCCTTTTTCCCAGCTGCCGGCGATGCCCTCGCCACCGGTGCCGGTAAAGGGATTACCGTTTTTCACGCCGCTGACGGTTTTCCAGCCACGGCCGTACATGGCCGCACCAATAGTGACTTTATTGGCCGGGACTTGCCGTGCCAGCAGATGTTTCACCGCTTCCTCGGCTGAAAACCCGTTGATCGGTGAATTACTGTTGGGATAAGTGCCTGCCATATGACCCAGAGTGCCGTT
>CBFGPY010000897.1:0-1508 GCA_965650755.1 uncultured Chromatiaceae bacterium
CTATCTGTTGTGTACGGATGATGTCGCGCAGCCAGGGCAAATAGTTAGTGTCATCATAAGGCGGGCACTGATAGCTGGCTGTGGCAAAGGCTGACTGACAACCTAAAGCGCCGGCTTTGCTTGAAGCTGCATGCACAGCATAACCATGCTGGCCTAAAGATCGGATCACGCCGATGGCGCCCATGGAGTCAGCCTGCGGCACTAATATGGCGGCTTTTGCTGTGGCTTGTGATGCATCCGCGTGCGACGGCGATGAATTATGAGCTGACATGTTGTCTTACCCGACTTTGAAAAATTTTAAAATGTGAACGGTCCGCCAGATTATTCAGTGCCAGACGCAGGCAAAACCGCGCCGGATCCCGGTCCCAGGGCGTGAAGCGTTTTAAGCGAAACAGCTGGTCCGGTGTTGTTTCAGCGACGCCCCAGTCCGTACTGAAAGCTGCGACGAAGCCAAGCTCCCGCACCATCTCAAGATGGGCATCGGTAAAATCGGTTTGATATTTGCCGTTAGGGTAGGCAAAAAACTCAATAGGCGCACCGATGATCTGTTCCAGTTCGGTTTTACTTTGGGCGATCTCCAGCCGTGCCTGTGCCGGGTTTTCCAGCGCCAGAATTGGATGATTGACCGTGTGCGCGCCAATTGTCATGCCAGCCTGATGCATTTGGCGCAGCTGATCATGGTTCACAAACTGGTGGACCATGGTTGGTTGACCTGTCTGCTCCAGCAGCTGGGCTATGCTGGCACGCCGCGTGGCGACCGGCTGATACTTAATCTGTTCGGTCAGGGCGGCAATGGTGCTGCGGCGGCTGTCATTGTTATCGGTTGGGTAGTTGATCCCAAACATTACAATGGCTTGCAGCTGTGCCGGTGCCTGTTGAATGGCCTGCGAGATCTGGTTTTCCCACAAATAACCTTCGTTGAGGCCTGCCGTGCTGATAAAAAAGGTCGCAGTCAGGCCATGTTGTTGCAGCAGCGGAAACACATAATCGAAACAGTCGGCAAAGCCATCATCGATAGTGATCACTACGGAGTTTTTCGGTAACTGCTGGCGCTGGGATAACGCAAATGCTTCTGGCAACGATAACACCTGAAAATGTTGTTTCAGATGGCGTAATTGCTCGGCAAATAACGCCGGCGGTAAGGCCTGCTCCGAACACAGGTCGGTATTGGGCATCACCCGGTGGTAATTCAGCACCGAAAAACTCTGGCGCGAACCAAACAGGTTCAGACAACGAACCGACAGTTCAAGCATGGTGGCGGTGATCATGTACAGCTTTCCTTGCAACCGGTTGAACGTGAATAGTCGTTTTAGCACGGTGTTCCAGACTGATCCGGTTCATCACATGAGTTATGGCAAAAATGGCAAATAACAAATCGAAGTAGGCGAGACTCACCGCCGCGCCGGCAATTGCATAGGCAAACAGTGACACCCTGAGCATGGAACTGAGCTTAGCCAGATTTTCCATACCCTGTTGTTTCTTCAGGCGTTTGGCGACCAGTCGTGCCT
>CBFGPY010000898.1:0-1507 GCA_965650755.1 uncultured Chromatiaceae bacterium
ATCAGGGCATGTGTGGCGGCCAGGCGATTGATTTGGCGCATACCAACAAAACCATGACTTTGGCCGCTCTGGAACAAATGCATCAGCTAAAAACCGGTGCCCTGATATGTTGTGCCGTTCAGTTTGGCTGGTTATGCAGCCCTGACCAGAACCCGCAGCATTTGCAGGCGCTGTTGCAGTATGCCCGTGCAATCGGTCTGGCCTTTCAGGTGCAGGATGATATTCTGGATATTGAGGGTGATACCGCGACGCTTGGCAAGCCACAGGGCTCTGATCTGGAAGCCAACAAAGTGACGTATCCGGCTTTGCTTGGCCTCACGGCTGCGAAACAAAAAGCAGCCGATTTAGTAGCAGAAGCCCACCAGGCACTGCACAGTTTACCTTATGACACAACCGAACTGGCAGAACTGGCCAGTTATGTTATTGCACGCAAATTCTGAGCAAGGTTATTTCCATGGCGCCTGACATTTCCAACTATCCCCTGCTGGCCAAAGCCAATCTGCCTGCTGATTTGCGGCAAATTCCGCAGGACCAGCTGCCGCGTCTGAGCCACGAATTGCGTGACTACCTGCTGCATTGTGTCAGCCAGAGCAGCGGGCATTTTGCCTCAGGTCTTGGCGCCATCGAACTGACAGTCGCTTTGCATTATGTCTACAACACGCCGTTTGACCGACTGATTTGGGACGTGGGTCATCAGGCCTATCCGCATAAAATTCTGACCGGCAGGCGCGAGCGCATGCCAACTATCCGCCAGTTGGACGGGTTGCACCCATTCCCGTGTCGGGAAGAAAGCGAATACGACACTTTGACTGTAGGGCACTCCTCCACATCGATCAGTGCTGCGCTTGGTATGGCAATTGCCGCCCGTGCTGAACAGAAAAACCGTAAAGTCGTCGCAGTGATTGGCGACGGTGCTATCACCGCAGGCATGGCATTTGAAGCGCTGAACCACGCTGGTGAAGTCAGACCGGATATGCTGGTAATTTTAAACGACAACGAAATGTCGATTTCTGAAAACGTTGGTGCATTAAACCGCTATTTCGCCCGTATTTTATCCGGAAATTTCTACACCAGCCTGCGCGAAGGCGGGAAGAAAATTTTAAGTGGGGTCCCACCACTGCATGAGCTGGCGAGCCGTGCGGAAGAACATTTTAAAGGCATGGTGACACCGGGCACTTTCTTTGAAGAACTCGGCTTTAACTATATCGGCCCTATCGATGGTCACGACGTGCTGAATCTGGTCGACACTATCCGCAATATGCGCCAGATGAAAGGGCCACAACTGTTACACATCGTCACGAAAAAAGGCAAAGGCTATGCGCCGGCTGAGCAAGACCCGATCGGCTGGCATGCAGTCAGTAAATTCGATCCGGCCAGCCAGATGCAGCCGAAAAAAGCCGCCAGCCCAAGTTTCTCTAATATTTTTGGCAACTGGTTATGTGATATGGCGGCACAGGACAAACTGCTGCACGCCATTACACCTGCCATGCGCGAAGGCTCGGATTTA
>CBFGPY010000899.1:0-1507 GCA_965650755.1 uncultured Chromatiaceae bacterium
CTGCGGCTGCCTGCAGAAATTCGCGCAGTAGTTCTGCTTCTGTTATCCCTGATGCCAAATCTGCCTGATGTAAACCATGCACCACGGCACTTTGCCCCAGATCGTGCGTCTGTGTGTCGGACGGTCGTACTGTGCAATAAAAACTGTCGTTTAGTGTCAGACGAAGTTGGTCGATACAAACCCAACCCGCACTCAGGATCTGATGTTGTTTGGCATCAAGGCCAGAAGTTTCCAAGTCCAACACCAGAAAACGGGCCTGCCGTGCCAGCAGCTGGCCGGAGACGGGTTGTAACTGCTTAAATGTCTGTGGCGCGGCTACACCCGTCAGGCGTTGGAGCCATTGTTGCCAGAACACGGTTATAGCTCCCGGCAATAGCGCTGCGCCACAATTTGCTGATGCTGGCTAATCACGGCAAAAGCATCTTTTAGCTGATGGCGTTGTAATACATTGAGCGTCGCCGGGTCCTGCAGATTGCTGAAACTACCGCCTTGTTGCAGCGCTGCGTACTGCAGTTGCCAACGGAGCTGATGCAAGAGTTCAAAAGCCGCAGTCAGGTCGCGTGCCTGACTATCTGTCAGCACTAGTTGCCTGACCAGCGCAGCTAACCGGGCTGGCGTATTGATGGCTGAAATGCCATGCGCCAGCGCATGCACCCGCACCAGATCGTGAATTAGCGCAATGCCACGTTTTTTTAAATCCAGCCCACGCCGTTTGGCGCCGTCCTGTTCCAGAATAAAGTGTTTAAAAAAGCCCAGCGGTGGTTGATGCGCTAAGGCATTTTTCGCCAGTTGCCAGATAAACAGCTGCTGTGAACTGGCGGTCAGGATATCTGATTGCAGCGCATTAAAGAGTGCCTGACTGCCTGCGACAACGCGGGCATCAAAATAAATCGTGCTGTCGAGCAGCGCCTGTGGTGTCGGGGTCTGGATCATACCGGCAAAACGCGCCGACCAGCCCGCGAGGCTCAACCGTAATTTTTCATTGGTTGCCATCACGTTGCCTGGACACAGGATCTGGCCTGAGCTCGCCAGGCCATCACAGACAAAGCGGGCGAGGGCGCTGAAGTAACACGCGATGTCACCGACAGGTTCTTTTTCCAGCAGCAGGGCGTTGTCCTGGTCGGCACTGAGCAGCATGTCCTGACGCGCTTGCGAGCCAAAACACAGCCAGCTGAACGCGCAGGGCGCCGGCCCCAAATGTTGCTGCGCCAGCTTTAACCAACTTTGCGCCAGCGCATCATGCAAAGTGCTTAAAATCTGACTGATTTCGGTGGACGGCAGTTGTTGCTGACCGAGCTGGCGGGACAGCTCGTTGATAGCAAACGAACATTCACTTAAGCCGGCACTGTCGTGCTGGCGATGAATGTGACTGATGAGAAACAGCGGATGCTCCTGCGTACTACGCACCAGATCGCTGGTGGTCAGCACACCGGTCACCACGCCCGCCTGTTCTACCGGTAAGTGATGAATATTATGTTGGCTCATCAGCTGTAAAGCTTCAAAGGCA